>NZ_JAFCTU010000016.1:0-123262 GCF_049896185.1 Massilia sp. TSP1-1-2 | reverse complement strand
GACTCCTTTAGTTGATGGAGCCCCGATTCTGGGTGCGGAAAATTAGCAATGGAAGGTGGGGTAAATAGCGCGCTTACTGTGATCACGTGAGTTGATGGTGAAATTTTCACGCAAATCGATGGCCGTCGAGCGGAAATGGCGAAGTTGTTAATTAACGGAGGCGAAAAAGTAGCTCGCCCTCAGCCGACAACGTACAAGCAAGGTTTTCTCCGGACAGTTCAAGAAGGTCCCCGGCGCTGTTGTACGCATACCGTAGCACTGAACCGTTGATGAAGCGGACAACGTGCGACCGTGACCCGAGAATGGAGTTCACTGTATGAGAATCCACTTCGCTGAGATGCTTAACCCCTACAGTCGTGATCGAGGCAAGCTCCACCAAAACATCGTCACCTTCAAAAGAAAAACGATTCTCTCCCGCAATGAGAACCTGTGCTTGTCCTGACACGACGCTCTCGACACGATATGCAAAGGACGGGATAGGCATGGCGGGGCTCTGCTTTCTTTACTCGCGAACGCTCTTGGGTACCGTCGACATTAAGGTAGCTCCGCAGGTGGTTTTGTGCCCTTCGAACGCGACGGGGACGCCATCGATCAACACTTTCGGGTCGCCCTCTGCAATTACGCACACCTCGTGCCCGCGCATCGGACAAAGACATTGGTCGCCTTTGCGCGCTACGGCCAAGCCCATAACCTTACTTGAGGACGCCGCTGATATCACCTTGCCACCATGACTTGTGGGGTCGTTCAAACGAATTACGCCGCGCATGAAAGCCTTCAAAAGGGAAAAATTGGAATTGCTTCGCCCGTTTTCTTTACGAACAAACAACGAGCCGTGCAGGTGCGTCGGCGACAGCGGCCTATTGTGAATATCCTTGCGAATGAGCCTTCGCATCGTGCCGCAATCCCCACCAAGGCAAGAACGCAGTGTTCCCGCCGCGGGCGCGGAACCATGGAGCGCTCATATCAATAGGCCGCACTTTCGCTGGTGGGACTACCACAACGCCAGTAGGTTCAGAAGCGTCGTTGGTTCCCGCGACCAGTACGGTCTTTCCGACGTGATTCGCGTAGCCGATTGCCAGGGCCACATTGGTCAATGCGGTACCGGCTCCCATCTCGCCGAGCAGGGCAGGCGTGTTGAAGGTCTGTTTCATGAAGTCAAATTCGACCAGCTCCGCAGTAAGGGTCTGCGCGAGGCTCGCCAGTCGCTCGGATGAGGCTGCATGGGCATTGTTGGCATCATGGATGACATACCCGATGTCGCTGTCCTGTTTCCCGGCGTTGCGGGCTGCGGATTCCACGGTGGCCTTCCACGCTTGAGAGGCGCGAGGCGGCAAGCCCTTCTTTGCCTCAAACTCATCTAGTTTGTGTTTAGCGGGATAACCTATCCATGCTAAAGGATCACGCTCGGTTTTGAAATCTGGTCCCGCTAACACTAGGAGGACCATATTTTCGTTGATTTGTTCGTCCTTTGGCGGGAAGCTAGGAGCATCCCAGTTCATCACCCATACCGTTTCTTTGGGGTGTGCCTGCAAATAGTCGAGGGCCGCTGACAGCGACAGAAAGCCAGCGTTATTCCCGCCCATCGTCACCCGCACATCAGGTGGCGCACTCCGCGTCCAAACGGATGGTGTGTTGACGTTGCCCATCCCAAATATGGACACCATGTCGTCACGCAGGAATTGCCCTGCTTCAAGTGGGTCAAGTCTCCCCGCCGGCAATGCGTATTCCACATGAATGCCGGCTAGCTCGCGCCAAGATTTTTTGTCGTCGTTTGATGCAACATTATAAAAATAGGTCGGACTGGTGTAGTAAATGTCATGGAAGATCACCGTCAGTGCCTGTACATATTTATGATGGTAGCCCGCAAAGGATTCGCTGCCCTCATTTCCATAGGCGATGATTCCTATCGGCTGAAGCTTCGAGTACTTCCCCGGATTCGTACGCACCATATCGTCGTCTTTGCTCGGCTTAACTAGTCCCAAAGTCCAGAGCAATTGCCACTCCGTGGGGTAGTCTTTTCGCTGAAGAGGATTTAGCCATTGCAAGCCTACTACTTGGGCTTGGAATGGTTTTGCGGTGTTCGCCGCTGGTGCCGGGGTATGGACGGGGGCCGCTATTGCAGGCGTTGATGCGCCGATGGTTAACATCGCTAGCACAACGCCGGCAACCAGGGTCGGCAGGAGTAGGAATCGGTTCATGAGTTCTCCGTCGGTAAGTAAGCGGGGAGTCGTTGCGTCGGCCCTCCATGTCAGCAAGAGTGCGATGCCGAAGGCAACGGTGAAAGCGAGGGCCGCCCATCCGAACCGGCGCGTGCGTGTTGCGATCAATCCGCTCATTTGGTCGCCTCTGCGTTCCCGGCACCAATAGCACGCTGGTCAATGATTTTTGTAGGCATCTTCCCTTCGGGGCTTTCAGCCGCCCATTTTGTGACTGGATCTCCTTTTAGTTGTCCAGTGCGGAAGTAGTCTGAAAACGCCTTACCGGGATCTTCTGGCTTGAGGCTCTCTAAGTAGCGCCAGTCGGCCGCAATTCGCAGCGCCCGCATATCTGCATCGCTGATGCTACATCTCCCGATTGCAACGTCGTATGCAAGAGCCTTCTGTGCATGCATACCGTTGGTCATAATTGTTGAATGGTCCGTCGCGTGTGTGGTAACGTTGGCCGCCAAATTTTCCTTGATAATCTTCGTCCGCCAAGCATTGTAGTCGGCGCTTGCTGTGCTTGGATCATTCTCCTCCGTGACATCGGCTCCGGGCGCGTAACGTTTTGCCCGTTTCGCTTGAAATCGCAAGTAGGCGTGGTGCTCGTAACGTAAGGCTGCCTCGCTGTCCTTGCTTCCCTCAGCGGCATCGCTCCCTTTCTTCCTTGCTTCTGGAGTTCCGTCGGCGGGCACTTTATTGTCGCCGGAATAGGGATCATCCGGCGTTCGTACCCGGTCCTTATCGCGGGATTCGCCTGGTGCGTCGGCGCCCTCATCGAACTGCTTTGTCGATTTGCCAAAGCGACGCGCTTCCGGCACAAATTCCCCTGGTAAGTTGGGTGCTTTCAGCGGTGTCTTCCAGTCGTCTGGCGGTAAAGCATTGATACGGACCCGCGCCAGCAGCATCCCGATAATTGCAAAAGGAGCAGACGCGAAGGTCATTACTTTGCCGATTGCATAGTCATTGGCGTCCAGTCCTTTTTTGATGTCATATTTCGCCATTTGCGAATTGGGGAACCAAAAATCCTGGCTGCCGGGTTTGATCCCTGTGCCGTGATGATTCGCCCAGAAGTCGTATTCGCCCTGCTTTCCCACCGGGAAATTTTGTGCAAAGGCTCGTTGCGAGAACACGTCCTTGCCATTGGTAGCGTTGATCTCCTCCTGATTCATTCCTCGCCAGCCGATCCCCTGGACCGTGCTGGACGAGATAACTTGGTCATGAGGATTGAAATAGAGCGTGACGCGACC
The DNA here is from genome assembly GCF_049896185.1 of Massilia sp. TSP1-1-2. Classification (NCBI taxonomy): domain Bacteria; kingdom Pseudomonadati; phylum Pseudomonadota; class Betaproteobacteria; order Burkholderiales; family Oxalobacteraceae; genus Massilia; species Massilia sp. TSP1-1-2. The sequence continues at coordinate 119,814 of NZ_JAFCTU010000016.1, read as the reverse complement.
GTACGTTGATGGCTTTGGACCGTAGCCATATTTCTGACGGTCTGACTGGGCATCGAATCCATGAGCCTCGTTCTTCATGAACATGTCGATGTGCTCAGTGCTTTGTTCCATCGGACCCTGGCCGCGAATGATTTCGAAGAAATTCGCTAAAGTCTCATTGCGCGCACCAGCAGTCTGACGGCCACCTTTGCCCTTGCCATCTTTCATTCCTCGCTCTGCCCATCCTTGCGTGATGTTCTTCTTCACCAAGCTGTAGGGTGCGTTGCAGAGGACATAATTGTCAGCTACACAGCGCCCTGTCTTATTACTTCCGTCCTGCACGGAAGGCAACCGATCCCCAAGGAATGCAGCCGCGAGGCCGATCAAATTGCCTTGACTATGGCAGACGATTGTTATGGGAACATCAGCCTGCTTCTTCCGAACCGACTCGACCAGCTTTGCTAGGCGCAGTGCGGCCACCACATAGTAAGGCCGAGGGGGGCATGCGTACACATTTCGGTCGTTAGTCGGATTCAGATGCTGGACATGCATCCACAGGAACAAGGTGTCGGAAAGTCCCTCACTCCAAAGGTCAGGTAAGGAAGTGCATCCGTTTGCAAAAGGACCGCCACCCCAGTAATTGTTCTCGTTGAGGTAAAGCCCGGGGCCGTATTTTTTTAACTCTTCGCTGGACGCCTTGTAGCCCCATCGGAATTGTATCACCGACGAAAAGTTCGGATCGGGTTTGATGAATGTCTTAGCGCTAACGTCCGGGTTTAGAAATCCGTCATCCGTCAACTCCGACAAGTACGTCGCCGGTGTGAGTTGGCCGCCCGCGACGCCTCCATATTTCAAGTGCTCTTTGCGTCGCTTGAGGCGGTCATTCAGGCCATTGCAAAGCCCCTCTTCGCACTGGGTATACCACTCGCCATCGGAGTTTACGCCGTGAACAAAGATTACGATTCCGGGCAGGGGCAGCTGCGAAATAACATCGACGCTTGCTTCTTGGTCGAGAAACGTGACGCCCGACCTTTCGCCCATGAAAATGTTGTTTGGATCGGCTAGTGGGGTACCGTCAAAGGTAAGCGGAGGATTGGTCATGTGGTTCAGTCTTCAAGCAGTTTGTATGAAGTGCATTATTTGGGCTTATGGTAAAAAATTGCGCGGAGTCGCTGCAAGCGGTCGGATACGATCTTCTCCCCTTTGCCCAAGCTGTCGGTTACCCCGGAAATGGGGCTGTCGCCAGCACGCTCGACGTACATTTCCATGCCTTCGACAGGCTTGCCATCAGTGGCACGCAAGAGGCGCGGAACGCGCCCGAAGTCACCTTTGTCGAAGGATGGGAGCTCTGTACTTGCACTGGCTGGCCCGTTCCAATGGTGCCCATCGGTCTTGATCGTCATCGGCCCCGGTCCGCCAACCTCCACGTTGCCGCCTTTGAGCTTGAGGTAGGCGCCGCCGCTGACCATCAAGGTGACCTCATCTTCCGCCATGATGATGAGGCGCTTCCCGGCCGTGACCCTGATGTCCTTGGCAGAGTCGATCTGCATATCATCGTGTTGGCTCTGCATCACGAACTTGCCGTTGTGGGCAATTTGAGAAATGCCATCCATGTGGGAAAATAACGAGATGCCTTTTCCGGCGTTCAAGTTAAACCGCTCGCCACTGGTTAATTGCATGTGCTGCATCGCGACCGTGTCGATGTTTACCCCCGCATAGCTGACTAAGGTCTTGGGGGTTGTAAAAGCAATGCCGGCCGGCGCGGTAACACTGAGCGTCGGTTTTCCGCCCTCGCCACCAGGCGCTGTGTTGCTTCCCGCAGCGGCCCCGTTCACGTCGTCCTTCAGTTCCGCCTGTGGCGCCGGGTCCAGCTCAAACGCTTTGTTCTTCGCAGCATACTGCCCCAGCGACTTGAACAGATCCAGGCAGTCCTGCATCAAGGCGATATGCTCTTCGCTGCTCAATTGGGTGCCGCTTGCGTCCAGCCGCTTCCACGCAGAGATCAGAAGTGATTTTGCAGTACGAATGGTCCCGCTATCGTTGGTCGCCAGCTCGAACCCCTCACCGCGCGCGTCGGCCTTACCGTCACATCGCGGATGGGTCAAGTAGCCAAGATTAAGTTGGCTATGTCCATGTTCGCTTTCCAGTTGCGCGCTGATCTGGCCTGGTGTATCGTCCATGCGAAGCTGGTTGTAGCGCAGGGCCTTCACTTCCTTGCTTCGAATGCCAGACAAGTACCTGTCGCCGGGAAGTTTGCTGACTTTGCTGAAAGCCGGTGGCAGCGTTTTAGCACCGTGCACGCGGCTGATGATCAACGGCTTATCTGGATCGCCTCCGAGGAATATGACGACCACCTCATCGCCTGCTCGTGGCAGCGAGATCGCGCCGTATTGCGCACTAGCCCAACCGCTCGAAACCCGCAGCCATGCGGAGTCTCGATCACTATCGGAAGCCCCTGCACCTTGCGCATGCTCGTGATCTTCAACACGGCACGCTGGGAAGCGCACCTTGACCCGGCCCATTTCGTCGCAATGCACCTCTTCATTGACAGGCCCCACTACGGTCACCGTTTGCGCTTCGGTGCGCGGCAGATCGATGCGCGGGTCGTAGGAAGGCACGATGGGTATGCCGCGCCGTACGCAGGTAAAGCGGTTGGTGTAACGCACCCCTCGCTCGGCGCTGGCTTGTTCAAGGGTGGCGCTCTCGCTATTCCAATGATTGAGCGCGAACAGTCCGCGTACTCTGTCGTCAAGAGTCTTCGGAAGATTGTTTTCGGCTTCGATGCGCAATTCGGTGATGACGAACTCTCTCTCGTTTTCCGGGTGAGCGTCGATCTCGGGATGGCCCGTGACCGCGTTCCACTGACCGCAACACATATTGCGGTCGCTGCCTTCACCTTGAAAAAATTTCGCCTCATATTCCTGGCGCTGCATGCGTAAGGCTCCAAGACTGCTGTAGTCCTTTGCGTCGTCGGCGGCGTGAGGAACGTCTATCAAATAGTCATCAAGACTGGCGGCAAATTGGTTGCCGAGTGTGCCCTGATCGTTGTTGCTCGTATCGGCACTGCTCATGGACCACGCTTGCGCATAGTCCCAACTACGGCGCGTGACGGTCCCCGCTTTCAACGTGCGCACCGCTTGCCAACTGGTGATGGTGTCGCGCTTTTCGGTGCCGGCGTCACGATGGTATCGGACAGCCCCGGCCGCATTTTTCTTTAGCGACATCGCGTCGTCGAATAGCACCAAGGTATGGACGGGGGTCTCATCACTACCCTCGCTTGTCGCTGCGCCGGGCTGGACAAACCATGCGATCCCGCGCCGCTTCCATAAACGTCGCAGAAATGCCGCGTTCGATTCGTTGTACTGCATTGTAAATTCGCGCGACGGGTACGTTTTCAGATGCCCAACGTCGAAGTTGAACGCGCGTGCCGCGATTGGATTCGCCTCGCGCCACTCACGTAACATGATGTTGGTGATATCGACTTCGCTGGCATTACGAAAGACGCGGGTGTTACATGTATTTTCAAAGAGCGAGAAGGCGTCGCGCACGATCAGTTGATACGTGGCTAGGCCCCCGTCGCCGTGTCCCTCAACGGCGGCGCCAACGATCCCACATACAGAACGCAACGCTCCCGAATCAGTCACGAACAGGATTTCGACAGGATTCGCAATGAATTGCTTAAGCTGCATGCCACCTTGCGTAGACACGCACAGCAAGGAGTATTCAATGCCGCCGCAAATCGTCTCTATTCCGCTGACGTGTTTCACCAACAGCAGATCGTCAACGACGCCTTTCGCCGTGGACAGGCGTAAGCGGATGGGGCGGTTCGCTTCGGTCAGACCGCTCACGTCTAAGGGGAAGTTGCTAAGAATCATGCGAAGTCCTAGTGGTGCACGTAGAAAGGGGCATTTAGTCCACGGCTCTCAGGAAAACGAACCGATTATGTAGTGGTTAAGCCATATGAAATATTTCATATATGGTAACACATCGCTGCACTGAGATCTGTGTCGTTGTGAAATACCTGATCTCATTTCGGGACAAGAAAACGTTAATGTGATGCATTCTGAGCGCACAACATTGCGCAAAATCAAGTCAGAATCGGACAACCTTTGACGAAGGAGATGGCCCGTCAATGTTCCGTTGATGTCGAGCAAGAGTTTTGCCACGAGATGCGGATGCGAGACCTGAACTCTGTGGGGGCAATATTGAGGACGATCAGGCGGGTCTTATCTAGGTGCGCAGCACCGGGCGTGCCGTCAGGTGTCAGCCGGGTGCGCAGCACCGGGCGTGCCGTCAGGTGTCAGCCGGGTGCGAAGCACCGGGCGTGCCGTCAGGTGTCAGCCGGGTGCGAAGCACTGGGCGTGCCGTCAGGTGTCAGCCGGGTGCGAAGCACTGGGCCGTGCCGTCAGGTGTCAGCCGGGTGCGAAGCACTGGGCGTGCCGTCAGGTGTCAGCCGGGTGCGAAGCACTGGGCGTGCCGTCAGGTGTCAGCCGGGTGCGAAGCACTGGGGGCGCAAGGCGCCACCGAGGACGCGAAAAATTCCGATCGGAAATCAGCATGAGCAAAATCGATTGAACTTTGCGCGGGTGAATAGTTCAACTTGATCTTGCACACATTTTGCGATTTCCCTACTGCTAACCTCGTTCAATTAAAACGGGTGCACTTTTCCGCCGCGCTGACGGCGGGGAGTGACGTCCAAGTCCAGCCAACCAAAAATAACGATAAACAATTGAACGGAGCAAAGTATGGAGCAGTCGCAGTTGCCCTCATGGATTGACCGACGGGCGAGTTCACGCTTACCAGAGGTACGTTTCATCCGTATGAAAGAAGTCCTGGCAATATGCGGAAAGTCGCGAAGTAGTGTCTATGAAGCCATGCAAAAGGGCGAATTTCCCAAACCAGTAAAACTTGGAAGCCGTTCATCAGCATGGGTTAAAAGCGAAATCGAGCATTGGGTACAGGCGCGCATCAAGGCACGTGAGACGCAGTAGTTTAGCTAGTAAGGATCAGACGGCCGTCACAGCGGATTTTGCTGGCCGCTTCGCGCAAGCTACAGCGGCAAGGTGAAGTTGTCCCGGGCAGGCTGCTGCAACGCGCCATGTGGGTCCGGGACACCCGCCATGCACCGCGCCGCCAACACGTAGCTTGTTATATTGCAGGCCCCCCACTCAGCAGAACCGACCACATTCGCAAGGTTCGCGGAAGACGATGCCAGCAAGTCGACGGCCGCAGCTCTCTCGCCGCAAAGGACCTCGTACGGAAGCCCAACCCATGAGTTCACTGCCTTGACTTCCCTCACCGTACTGGCGCAGATCAGTGTCATTGATCGCCGCATTTGCGCGCGCCCAGTCCCGGCTTTCATTTAATATTCTGTGTATACGCTGTGTATACGTTGCATATAGAAAAAGCCGGCACAGGCCGGCTTTCACTAAGTCTTTGATTCTATTGGTCGGGACGGAGTGATTTGAACACTCGACCCCTTGCACCCCATGCAAGTACGCTACCAGGCTGCGCTACGCCCCGACGAGTTGTGAATTATATCAGAGCATGCGCCGGTTTTGGCGCTGAAATTCACGCTCCACGTTTGCCCTCCCCGCAATAGGAGATAAGACAAACATGCGCGAAATTCCGGCGAATAACGCATCTTGCTTCGCGGAAAATCCCAAACTCAAGCGAACCGCAAGCCTTAGCCCAATCATGTGGTATCCAAATCAATAGTTGCAAAAACTAAATCTAAATCCGATCTAGGGGCACTTTCCCATGGAAAATCAAAACAGCGAAACCAACCGTTTTCTTTCGACCGGCGTGCCCGGCCTGGACACCATCCTCGGCGGTGGCCTCACCAGCGACCGTCTGTTCCTCATTGAAGGCGAACCGGGAACCGGCAAGGCCACGCTGGCCCTGCAATTTCTGCACGAAGGCGTGCGGCGCGGCGAATCGGTCATCTATATCACGCTAGCCGAAACGCGCGTCGAATTGACGTCCGTGGCGCAGTCGCACGGCTGGTCGATGGACGGCATCCACGTCGAGGATATCATCCCCAACGAGAACATCCTCCACCCGGACCACCAGTTCACCATCTTCCACCCGTCCGAAATCGAAATGGGCCTGACCACCCAGCGCATCCTCGACGCCATCGAAAAATACAAGCCGACCCGCGTCGTGCTCGATTCGCTCTCCGAGCTGCAGCTGCTCGCTGAGAGCGCGCTGCGCTACCGCCGCCAGGTGCTCGCGCTCAAACAGTACCTGTCCGGCAAAGGCTGCACCACCCTCTTCCTTGACGACCGCACCGCGCTCTCGGGCGACCTGCAAGTGCGCAGCGTGGCGCACGGCGTCATCACGCTCGAACTGATCAACCAGGACTACGGCTCCGAAAGGCGGCGCGTGCGGGTCGTCAAATACCGCGGTATCGCCTTTCGCGGCGGCTCGCACGACTACAAGATCCTCACCGGCGGCCTGTGCGTCTACCCGCGCCTGATCGCGGCCCAAACGCGCGTGACCGCGCCGCGCGGGCGGCTCTCGAGCGGCATCGCCGCGCTCGATGCGCTCACCGGCGGCGGGCTTGACGAAGGCACCAGCACCCTCATTTCCGGGCCGCCCGGCACCGGCAAATCCTCGCTGTGCTGCCAGTATGTATATGCCGCGATCCAGCGCGGCCAGAAGGCGGCCATGTTCCTGTTTGAAGAAGCGGCCAACAACCTGCTGTTGCGCTGCGCCGGCCTCGGGCTCGACTTGCAGGGTGCGCTCGACAAGGGCGACCTGACGATCCAGCAGATCGACCCGGCCGAGATGTCGCCCGGAGAATTCATGCAGGCCGTGGTCGACGCCGAAGGCGGCGGCGCGCGCGTGATCGTCATCGACAGCCTCAATGGCTACCTCAACGCCATGCCCGACGAGCGCTTCCTGACTACCCACATGCACGAGCTGCTGACCTACCTCGGCCAGCGCGGCGTGGTCACCATGCTGGTCGGCGTGCAGCCAGGCGTGATCGGCGGTGCGATGTCGTCGTCGGTGGACGCCAGCTACATTGCCGACAGCGTGATCATGCTGCGCTACTTTGAGGCGCGCGGCAAAGTGCACCAGGCGATCTCGGTATTTAAAAAGCGGGTCGGCCTGCACGAACGCACCATCCGCCTGTACTCGATGAGCGCCAAGGGCATCGCGGTGGGCGACGTGCTGACCAACTTCCACGGCATCCTGACGGGCGTGCCGAGCTTCGATGAAAACCAGTGCGACGTCCTGTTCGACGACGACCTCTCATAAGCCACCTATGGAAAAGCGTGTCCTGATCTACGCCCCGACCGGGCAAGACGCCATGCTGGCGTCGAAGGTGCTGACGCTGGCAAAGGTCGACAACCTGGTCACCGCTACCGCCGCGCAGCTCGCGGCCGAAATGGCGCTCGGCGTGGGTGCGGTGCTGACGGTGGAAGAGGCGCTGGCGAATGGCGCGGCGCTAAAGATGCTGGGCGAGGCGGTGCAGCGCCAGCCCAGCTGGTCGGATATTCCCATCGTCCTGCTGACCAATCGCGGGCCGGACTCGCTCAGCGTGCGCCAGGCCATCAGCGTGCTGGGCAACGTCACGCTGCTCGAGCGGCCGGTGCGCACGCTCACGCTCATCACCTCGCTGCAATCGGTGCTGCGCGCGCGCGAAAAACAGTACCAGGTGCGCGAGACCGATCGCCGCAAGGATGAATTTTTGGCCAGTCTCGGCCACGAGCTGCGCAATCCGCTGGCCCCGATCCGCACCTCGATGGGCGTGCTGACCCACATGTACCCGGACCAGGCACCCGTCAAGAAGGTCAGCGAGGTAGTCGAACGCCAGGTAACGCACTTGACGCGGCTGGTCGATGACTTGCTCGACGTGGCCCGTATCAACAGCGGCAAAATCGCGCTGCAGCGCGACTACACGACCTTTGGCGCCATCATGGACCATGTCACCGAGCTGTGCTCCGGGCCGGCGGCGGCGCGCCGCATCAAGATCGAGCTGGCCTTGCCCGCCGAAGAAGTGGTGCTGCACGCGGACTACGCGCGCGTAGTGCAAATCGTGTCCAATATAGTCTCCAACGCCGTCAAGTTCACGCCGGTCGAAGGCCGCATATCGGTGCGCGCGCTGGTCGAATGCGGCGCCATCAAGATCTACATCAAGGACACCGGCATCGGGCTCGATCCGGCTGCAGTGGAGCGCATTTTCGCGATGTTCGAACAAAGCCGGCCGCCTTCGGGCCAGATCACGAGCGGCCTTGGCATCGGCCTGAGCTTGTCGCGCCAGTTCGCCGAAATGCACGGCGGCAGTGTGCATGCGCGCAGCGAAGGCCTGGGCAAGGGCAGTGAATTTGTCGTCACGCTGCCGGTGGTGACCGAAGCGCGGCCAACCCAGGCGCCGCAGCCCGGCCAGGCGATTGGCAAGGTCGATCACCGGCCCAAGGTGCTGGTGGTCGACGACAACCGCGACGCGGCCGACTCCTTGCAGGCCCTGTTCGAGATGGAAAACTGTAACGTGGCCACGGCCTACGACGGCTACGGGGCGGTGGCGGCAGTGGATGCGGCAATGCCCGACATGATCGTCATGGACCTTGGTATGCCGAGCATGGACGGCTATGAAGCGGCGCGCCGCATCCGGTGCAAACCGGGCTCGCAAGACGTGCTGATGATCGCGCTGACAGGATGGGGGCAGAGCGATGCAAGGCAGCGCACCATTGAGGCAGGCTTTGATCACCACCTGATCAAGCCCGTCAATTTCGATGAGATCAAGCGCCTGGCCAGCGGGCAGTTAAGCCGCGCGCCCGTGCTGCGGCGCGTGGTCTAAGTCCGGTTAGCGCACCAGGGCTTTACTTCCAGTCGCCGCGCAAGTTCTTCACCTGCTGGTGCAAATACTCGGGCGTGGCCTGGGCCGGTTGCACCGGGGCGCCCACGGCCAGCGCCAGTTGCGAGCGGGGCCCGCGCGCGAACGAGCGCCCGAACAGGTTGGTCGGGTCGCGCGTAAGCAAGCTGCCCCACAGCCCGCGCAGCGCCATCGGAATGACGGGCACCTGGCTGCGTTCGAGGATCTTGACGATACCGCCCCGGAATTCATTCATCTCGCCGGTGCTGGTGAGCTTACCTTCCGGGAAAATGCATACCAGGTCCCCTTCCGCCAGCGCCTGCGCGATGTCGATGTATGCCTTTTCCATCAGCCACGGATCTTCCTTGGCCGGCGCAATGGGAATGGCGCGCGCCGTGCGGAAGAACCAGCCCATGAAGGGCGTCTTGAAAATGCGGTGATCCATCACGAAACGAATCGGGCGCGGACTGGCCGCACCGATCACCAGCGCATCGACAAAACTCACATGGTTACAGACCAGGACCGCCGCGCCTTCAGCGGGAATGCGCTCGACATCGACCACTTCAACCCGGTGGATGGTATGAATCAGCATCCAGGCCATGAAGCGGATCAGGAATTCGGGCACCAGCGAGAAGATGTACACCGCGACGATAGCGTTTAGCACCGCCGTGGCCAGGAACATCTGGGGAATCGACAAGCCAAACTGGTGCATGACGATGGCAGCGCCGGCAGCGGCAATCATGAACAGCGCATTGAGAATGTTCATGCCGCCGATGGTGCGCGACAAGTGCTTGGGGTCGCAGCGGGTCTGGATCAGCGCGAACAGCGGCACGATGAACAGGCCACCGAACACGCCGATCATGGCGACGTCGATCAAAATGCGCAGCGACCCATGATTGCTGAAAAACCCCGCCATGGTGACCAGTTGCGGACCGGCGCCATAGGCGACGCTGGCAAAATAGAGCTCGATGCCAAACAGCGACAGGCCAATCGAACCGAAAGGCACCAGGCCGATTTCAACCTTGTGGCCGGACAGTTTTTCGCACAGCAGGGAACCGACGCCCACGCCGATCGAAAACACCGTCAACAGGCCCACGAACACGCTCGGGTCGCCGTGCAGGTAGTCCTTGGCGTACAGCGGGAACTGCGACAGAATCATCGCGCCGTAAAACCAGAACCAGGAATTACCCAGCATGGACAGGAACACGGTGCGGTTCTTGCGCGAAAACGCCAGGTTGCGAATGGTTTCCGAAAACGGATTCGGGTTGATTTTCAGTTCAGGCTCGGGCGCCGGCGAGAGCGGAATGCGGGTGCTGACAAGCAGGCCAAGGACCGCAAAAAACAGCGTGGCGCCGGCCACCATGCCGATCCCGCCCGGCTTGTACTGCACCAGCGCCGTGCCGATGACTTGGCCAAGCAAGATGCCGACAAAGGTGCCCATTTCGATCAGGCCGTTGCCCCCGACCAGTTCTTCCGCCTTCAGCTGCTGCGGCAGATAGGCATATTTTACCGGTCCAAACAGCGTGGAGTGAACGCCCATGCCGATCACGGCGGCCAGCAGCAGCGGCACCGACTTGGTCATCCAGCCAAGACCGGCTACGAGCATGATGACGATTTCGATGACCTTCACATAGCGCGCTAGCCGCCCTTTTTCCATCTTCTCGGCGATCTGGCCGGCAGTGGCCGAAAACACCACGTACGGCAAAATGAACAGGCCCGGAATCAGCGTGGCCAGCATCGCCGGATCGGCAATGCCCCAGTTGGCGGCATCGAAGGTCAGCACGACCAGAAATGCTGTCTTGAACACGTTATCGTTGAACGCGCCCAGGAACTGGGTCCAGAAGAACGGGGCAAAGCGCCGCTGCGTCAACAATGAAAACTGGCCGGATTGACTCATATGGTGGTCTCGGAGAGGTTGAGGTAAGGTCGGATTTGAGGTAAGGATGGATCAAGCGACGGGATGGCGAAGCAAAGTCTTGAATGCATGCGGCACCCAGCGCCGCGCCGCGACCATGAAGCTGATCGCGTGGCGCTGCTCGAGCGGCAGCCGCGTTTCGTGCTGGTGCTGCTGTGCGAATTCGGAAGCCACCTGTTTCAGGCGCTCAAGCAGCGCGGCGCCAGACTGCTTGGTGAGCATCACGTTCACCAGCCGCAGCACTTCATCTTCGCCGTCAAAGCGCGAATCGAGGTAGTCGGCGGCGGCCTCGTGCCGGAAGTAGGTCTGGATCGGGCCATTGGCGATCCAGCTGAAAGTGCGCGCAATGAGCAGCTTGACGCGGTTATTCGGCATCAGTTCCAGAAAGCCGATCTTGTCGAGCCGCAGCAGGTACTTGGTCACCTCCACGTCGCTCAGGGCGTACAGCCTGACGATGTCGTCAAAGCTGATGTGGTTCATGGCCGACACCGCCACCACCAGCAAGCGCGAGTCGCCAATGATTTCGCGCTCCTGCGCCAGCGTCAGGTGCGAAATGAGCGTTGGCGCACTTTGGGCTGCGCTCAGTTCATCGAACTCGATGCCGCTGGCGCTGAGAATTTCGTCCAGCCGCTGCAAGGTGAAGTTTTTCTGTGAAAACATGCGTTTGACACTCGCTTCCGACATATCGATGCGTACGGCAAGTTCGCCGTACGTAATGCCACGCGCCTTCAACAAGCGCTTCAAGGTGTCGACCAGTGTAATTGCGTGCGGCATGCAAATGTCCCTTCGTCTATCGGTAGCAGATATTAATACTTATTCAACTTAAAAGCGATACCGTGGAGCATTTGATTGAGAAAAGTCAAATGGGACGTCATCATGCGTCCATGCCATCTGGTCCAACTTGACGAAAAAAGCCCAACACATGAAAACCGTTCTCTGCCTGGTTCTTGCCTGCACCTTGTGTAACGCCAACGCCCGCGCGCCCTTCCCGACCTACAACTCGAACGCTTCCGAGATGTCCGCCTTTGGCTCGGTCGTCGTAGTCGCGGGCACGATGTCGCTGCTGGCCGGCTCCGGCACTGCCGTGGTGGAGAGCGTGGAAAAAGTGGGCGAATCGACAGTGGTCGTGCTCAAGGGTGCAAGCGACGCGGCGCGCGTGACGCTCACCATGAGCGGCAAGGTGGTGACCGGCGCTTCAATGGTGGCCGGTACCGCCGTGAGCGTGGTGACGATGGCCAGTGGTTATGCGCTGGTCGTGGCTGGCGCCGTGATCGCCTTCATCCCCAATGAAATGGGCAAGGCGCTGCTGCACCATTCACGCGCGGAGGGACATTGATCATGAAGCGTTTTTTGTTGCTGCTCATATGCGGCCTGGTTGCGTGCAGCCTGGGCACGGCGCATGCGGGCCAGGCCTGCGAAGAGAAGCAATCCAGCGTAGCGAGTTTTGTCAGCAGCATGAAGCTGGCCGAGAACACGCTGGCGGCGCTGGAGGCGAGCGATGCGCAGGTGGCGCTGATCGCGCGCGTGGGGCAGGATTTGTCGCGCCAGGGCTTGCGCTATTCGCACATGGCCTACGTGTGGCGCGACCATCCGAAGGGGCGCTGGCTCGTGGTGCATGAACTGAACGAGTGCGGCACGGCGCAGTCGGCGCTGTATGACGAAGGGCTGGGCAACTTCTTTTTTGACGTGTTCGCGCACGAAGCGGCGATCTTGATTCCTTCGCCGCAGAGCCAGGCGAAGATCGTGGCGATGCTCGCCTCACCGGCGGCGCGCACCTTGCATTGGCCGCGCTATAACATGCTCGCGTATGCGTTTTCGACCCAGTATCAAAATTCGAATCAATGGGTGCTGGAGACGTATGCGGCCAGCGCCAGCGACATGGTTATTAGCGACCGGACGCGCGCGCAGCAGTGGCTCAAGCTGGCCGGGTATGCGCCGGTTACCGTGCATGTGCCGACCGCGCAGCGACTTGGCGCGCGCATGTTCAGGGCAAACGTGGAGTTTGATGATCATCCGTTCGGGCGCCGGGCGGCCGGGCAGATTGATACGGTGACGGTGGAGTCGGTGATGCGGTTTGTGAAAAAGAACGATCCGGCGGCGCGCGAGATGATGGTGAAGTAACGAAGACGGTCGCAAAAGTGGCGACCGGACGGCATAGCGCTAGGCGGGTTACAGTAGGGCGGAAAAGGGCAAGGCCCGCATTCCGCCATGCGTCGCGACGGCGCTTGTCGGATAAGGGGGCCGCCCAGGCCCTTCGGCCTTTTCCGACCTACGAGGCTACGCAATAGCCAACCCTTTTGCATCTGACCAGTAGCCGTCGCAGTTGCCCGACCAGCCTCAGCTCAAATTTTCCAGCCTGATTTTCACCAGCTTGCCAACCACCGTCTCCAGCGCCTCGATCTTGGCAATCGCCGCGTCGATGTTCTTTTCCTGCGTCTGGTGCGTGAGCATGATGATGTCGGTGCGCGTCTCGCCTTCGCCCGGCTCCTTCTGCAGTACGGCGTCGATCGAAATCTGCGCGTCGGCCAGAATGCGCGTCAAATCGGCCATCACGCCCAGCTGGTCCTTCACGTACACGCGCAGGTAGTAGCTGGTGGTGATCTCCGACATCGGCAAAATCTCGACATCGGTCATCTGGTTCGGCTGGAACGCCAGGTGCGGCACCCGATACTCCGGATTGGCCGTCGCCAGGCGCGTGATGTCGACCAGGTCCGCAATCACCGACGACGCGGTCGGCTCGGCGCCCGCGCCTTTGCCGTAGTACAGCGAGGCGCCAACGGCGTCCGCCTGCACCAGCACCGCATTCATCGCGCCCTCAACGTTGGCGATCAGGCGCTTGGCGGGAATGAGCGTCGGGTGCACGCGCAGCTCGATTCCTTCAGCGCCGTTGACCATCGCGCGCTTGGTAATGCCCAGCAGCTTGATGCGGTAACCGAGCTGCTCGGCGTAGCGAATGTCGATCGCCTGCAGGCTGCTGATGCCTTCCACGTGCGCCTTGTCAAACTGCACCGGAATGCCGAAGGCAATGGCCGACATGATGGTCAGCTTGTGCGCCGCGTCCACGCCTTCGATGTCGAAAGTCGGATCGGCTTCGGCGTAGCCGAGCGCCTGCGCCTGCTTCAAGACGGTGGCAAAGTCCAGCCCCTTGTCGCGCATCTCGGTCAGGATAAAATTGGTGGTGCCGTTGATGATGCCGGCCACCGATTCAATCCGGTTTGCCGTCAAGCCTTCGCGCAGCGCCTTGATGATCGGGATGCCGCCGGCCACCGCCGCCTCGAACGCGACCATCACGCCCTTAGCCTGGGCCGCAGCAAAAATCTCGTTGCCATGCAGCGCCAGCAGCGCCTTGTTGGCGGTGACGACGTGCTTGCCGTTGTTGATGGCGCGCAGGACCAGCTCCTTGGCCGTGTCGCAGCCGCCGATCAGTTCCACCACGATCTCGATATCCGGATGGTCCACGACCAGGTAAGGGTCGGTGACGACCTCGCAGTCGCCCGCAACAAGCGCTTCGGCGCGTTCGGCGTTGCGCACCGCGACCAGCGCGATTTCAATCCCGCGGCCGGCGCGGCGGCGGATTTCTTCCTGGTTGCGCTTCAAGACATTAAAGGTGCCGGTGCCGACAACGCCAAGGCCGATCAGGCCGATTTTGATGGGTTTCATAGTGTTCTATAAGTTGTTGGTCAGAGCCGGCCGTGGCGCCGACGGTAGCCGTCGAGAAAACGCGCGATGCGGCCGCAGGCGTCAAGCAAATCGTCGGAATTGGGAAGGAACACGATGCGGAAGTGATCCGGCGCGATCCAGTTAAAGCCCGTCCCCTGCACGATCAGGACTTTTTCTTCGGACAGCAGCTCATAGGCAAACTGCTGGTCGTCCGCGATCGGATACATCGCGGGGTCGAGCTTGGGGAACATGTACAGCGCCGCTTTTGGCTTGACGCAGGTAACGCCGGGAATATCGGTCAACAGCTTGTGCGCGATGTCGCGCTGCTTGAGCAGGCGCCCGCCCGGCCCCACCAGGTCGTTGATGCTCTGGTAGCCGCCCAGCGCGGTCTGGATCGCGAACTGGCCCGGCGCGTTGGCGCACAGGCGCATCGTGGCCAGCATGTTCAAGCCGTCGATGTAATCCTTGGCATGGCGCTTCTCGCCCGACACCACCATCCAGCCGGCGCGGTAGCCGCACGAGCGGTAGTTCTTCGACAGGCCGTTCAGGGTAATGAACAGCACATCGTCGGCCAGCGAGGCGATCGAGTCGTGCTGGCAGCCGTCGTACAGGACCTTGTCGTAAATCTCGTCGGCCATGATGATCAACTGGTGCTGGCGCGCCAGCTCCACGATCTCGAGCAGGATCTCGCGCGGATACAGCGCCCCGGTCGGATTGTTCGGATTGATGACCACGATCGCCTTGGTGTTGGACGTGATCTTGCGGCGCATGTCGTCAATGTCCGGATACCAGCCGGCCTGCTCGTCGCACACGTAGTGCACGGGATTGCCGCCCGACAGGCTGACCGCGGCCGTCCACAGCGGATAGTCGGGCGCCGGCACCAGCACTTCGTCGCCGGTGTTGAGCAGGCCGTTCATGGCCATGACGATCAGTTCGGAGGCGCCGTTGCCGAGATAAATGTCGTCGATCGTCACGCCGCTGATGTTCTTGCTTTGCGAGTAGTGCATGATGGCCTTGCGGGGCGCAAACATGCCTTTCGAATCGGTGTAGCCGGCCGCGCCATGCATGTTGACGATCATGTCGTGCACAATTTCGTCGGGCGGATCGAACCCGAACACGGCCAGATTGCCGATGTTGAGCTTGATGACCTTGTGCCCCTCTTCTTCCATCTGCCTGCACTTTTCCAGTGCCGGGCCGCGGATCTCGTAACACACGTCGTCTAATTTGTTCGATTTGAGAATCGGTCGCAAAATTTTTCCTGTCCAAAAGCGTTATGTTGCAGTGCGATAATTACCATTCTGCCCAAACCGGTGCATTTAATCAACTGGTGAGTTTCTTAAAACACAGAGAAATAGCCTGTTTCAGCCGCTTTTGACGGCAGAATCGTGAAAATTCGCGCTTTAACGCTCTTTATGGCATGCTGGCGTTCTCCCCCTTCACGAACATTCACCATGAAGCTTCATGCCAGCACTACCAAACAATACCAGACCGTCACCGGTTACGATGACGCAGGGGTCGAAATCAACGCCGAGCGCTATGCGTTCAGCCTGATCGTCATGCCCGAAACGGCGCCGCGGCCGTGGAATGTGCCCAATTTTGCGGCGCTTACCGCCGCCCATTTCGAGCAGATCGAGCAGGACAAGCCGGACGTCGTCATCCTTGGCACCGGCGAGCGCCAGCGCTTTGTGCACCCGAGGCTGATCGCCAGTCTGTCGGCCCGCCATATTGGCGTAGAATCGATGGACAGCAAGGCCGCATGCCGCACCTACAATGTGCTGATGGGCGAAGGGCGCAAAGTCACGCTCGCCCTGATCATTGACTCGGCCAAGCCGGCATGACGTTTCGCCATCTTTTTCAGTCCCCGTTAAGCTTCGGGGTATACACTACAGATGACAAATTTAATGGAGAGACCCGTGGCGGATAGCCCAACTGCAGCACCCTACAACGATTTTTCGGCCGTAATGACCGGCGGCGCACCGTTCCAGTTGCTCGGCCGTCCGGCGCGCTACACCGTGCTGTATTTTTACCCCAAGGACAATACCCCCGGCTGCACCACCGAAAGCATCGCGTTTCGCGAATTGCACCCGCAGTTCCAGGCGGCCGGCACCGAAATCTACGGCATCAGCCGCGATTCGCTGCGCTCGCATGACGGGTTTAAAGGCAAGCTCGACCTGCCCTTCGAACTCATTTCCGACCCCGACGAAGCGCTCTGTCTTCAGTTCGGCGTGATGAAAATGAAGAATATGTATGGAAAGCAAGTCCGAGGGGTCGAGCGTAGTACGTTTGTAATTGACGCTGAGGGCAAATTGGTGAAAGAATGGCGTGGTGTGAAAGTTCCTAATCACCCCGAAGAAGTGCTGGAATTTATTCAAGGCCAGCCGTGATCAACCGCTCTCGAACCTGAGTGAACCCATCCATTTTGAGTCAAACAGTCAGCTTCCACGCATCACTCCAATCTGGCCTTCGGCCGGGCAGGCAAGCATGCCGGCCCACCTTAGCGCCCTGTAGTACCCAAAATCGCATCGACCCCGTCGCCACCTGTGTTGCCTTTGGCGACGAAGCCGGGCTATCCTCCAAGAAATTTTTAGATTGAGACCCTGATGCCACTGCCGAAACTCCCTTCCAAGCCTGCCGCGCTGCTGCTCGCTAAAGATTACCCTAAAGCGGACCGGACCAAGCCTGCCGGCGCCGCGTTCGCGCCGCCCAAACCCAAGCTGGCCGCTGTCGCTGAAGCGCCGCCTGAGCCGGTCGCCAAGCCGGCGCGCGTGACCAAGGCCAAGGCCGCCGCACCCGTAGCCGAACTTGCCGCACCCGTAGCCGAACTTGCCGCACCGGTGGCAGAACTGGCCGCGCCTGAAGTTGCCCCTGCCCCTGCCCCTGCCCCTGCCCCAGCGCCAGCGCCCGCGGCCAAGCCGACGGCCCGCAAGGAAAAGCCGCACGTGGAACTGGAAGCCCATCCAGTCAAGCACAAGCCGGTGGAAATGATGGTCAAGTCCAAGGCGAGCCGCAATGCCGACCGCTCGGGCATGACCAAGCTGTTCGTGCTCGATACCAACGTGCTGATGCATGACCCATCATCGCTGTTCCGTTTCGAGGAACACGACGTCTACTTGCCGATGATGACGCTGGAAGAACTCGACGATCATAAAAAGGGGATGTCGGAAGTGGCGCGCAATGCACGCCAGGTGTCGCGCACGCTGGACGCGCTGGTCGGCACGCTGGAAGACGGCGCCATTGAAAACGGCATCACGCTCTCCAAGCTGGGCAACAAGGACGCCAAGGGCCGCCTGTTCTTCCAGACGCGCCTGCAAAACGGCCCGATGCTGCCCGAAGGCCTGCCGCAAGGCAAAGCCGACAACCAGATCCTTGGCGTGGTGCGCAACCTGGAGTCCGAGCAGCCGGGCCGCGCCATCGTGCTGGTGTCGAAAGACATCAACATGCGCATCAAGGCGCGCGCGCTGGGCTTGCCGGCCGAAGATTACTTCAACGACCATGTACTGGAAGACACGGACCTGCTGTATTCGGGCATCGTGCAATTGCCGGACGACTTCTGGAACAAGAACGGCAAGGACATGGAGTCCTGGCAGGAAAACAAGAACGGTACCTCGGCCACGTTCTACCGCGTCACGGGCCCGACCATTCCAACCTTGCTGGTCAATCAGTTCGTGTACCTGGAGCCAAAAAATGGCGAAGCGCCCTTTTACGGCCAGGTCAAGCAGCTCAACGGCAAGACGGCTGTGCTGCAAACCTTGCGCGACTTTAGCCACAACAAGAACAATGTCTGGGGCGTCACGGCACGCAACCGCGAGCAAAACTTTGCGCTGAACTTGCTGATGAATCCGGAATGCGATTTCGTCACCTTGCTCGGCCAGGCAGGTACCGGCAAGACCTTGCTGGCGCTTGCCGCCGGCCTGGCGCAAGTGCTTGAAACCAAGCTGTACAACGAGATCATCGTTACCCGCGTGACGGTGCCGGTGGGTGAGGATATCGGTTTCCTGCCGGGTACCGAGGAAGAAAAAATGTCGCCGTGGATGGGCGCGTTCGACGACAACCTGGAAGTGCTCAACAAGTCCGACTCCGACGGCGGCGAATGGGGCCGGGCGGCAACGCAAGACCTGATCCGTTCGCGCATCAAGATCAAGTCGCTCAACTTCATGCGCGGCCGTACGTTCGTCAACAAATTCCTGATCATCGACGAGGCGCAGAACTTGACGCCCAAGCAGGTCAAGACGCTGGTCACGCGCGCTGGTCCCGGCACCAAGATCCTCTGTTTGGGTAACATCGCGCAGATCGATACGCCGTACCTGACCGAAGGCTCGAGCGGCTTGACGTATGTGGTGGACCGCTTCAAGGGCTGGTCGCACAGCGGGCACGTGACGCTGGCGCGCGGCGAGCGTTCGCGCCTGGCTGACCACGCGAGCGAAGTGTTGTAAGCACAACGCGCTGCAGCAAAAAACCCTGTGCGCCTTGCGGTGCACAGGGTTTTTTATGCCGCCAGGTCATCGTCGCCCTATGCGGAGGTGCAATTGATACGCTCGACGGTCGATGAACTAAACGCTTCCACCACATCGTCCTCGCGCACGCGGGGACCCATAGAACAGTTGCTTAATTGAACCGTTCCATAGGTCCCCGCGTGCGCGAGGACGATGTGGTTGTCGTTTTCGAGTTCGCAAACTTCACCATTGCGAGAACGATGTGATGCTTACCGAACTTCGCAGCTGATCTTCTCGCTCGCCCCAACGCCAACGCCTGCACCGTCAGCCTTCACCTCCAAAAACGCCGCCGGCACCATGAACCGCGCCCCCGCATCAGCCGGAACAATCACCGGCGGCATATTCACGGACGGCACAAACCCAAACTGCCCCGCAGAAAACAACTGCGAACCACCATCATTGCTCACATTGATCATGCCATCGGTCACGTTCACATGCAGACCCGGCGCCAACGCCGACGACACACCCTCGGCCACAAACTCCGCCGAAAACGTCGTCCCCCGAATCCCGATGGTCGCGCTCGGCGTCTTGAGCTGGAACTTTTCCTTGTTGCGTTTGCCCAGCAATCCGGTAATCGAGCGCAAGCCACCCTTCACCAGACTGAAACTGGCGCTGTCGCCCGCCGGCTTGCCCGCATCGTAAGCGAACGCCTCCACCTTGAAGGTGGTGTTGGGCTTGAGTGTAATCTCGCTGTTGTCCACGAACCGGATTTGCGCGTACGTGTTTTTTTCCGACACCAGCGTGTCGCCCTGCTCAACCTCCGACTTGACCACCAGCACCTTCACCGCGCCGTCGGCCTTCTTCGCCAGCAGCGCGCCGCTGAGGTTCACGACCGTGCCCGCAACCTGCCCCGCAAAACCCAGGCCGCACACGCCGGCCAGCATCAGCGCGGCAAGCGCCTTAATCACAATAATTTTTGGCGACGTCATGACGCTTCTCCCCTGGCTTGGTCTCCACGCCGGCATCAGCGCTGGCGTTCTTTTTCTTCTTCTCGTCCTCCTCGGCAAGCGAGACGTCGTCGCGCGACTTGTCGAGCGCATCGATGGTCGTCTTGACGGCGGTCTCCAGCTTGCTGTCGGGTGTCGCCTTCACCGGCTGCAACACCACGCTGCAACCGGCCGCGTCGGGATTGGCGCCGCATGCGGCCAGGGTCGGGAGCACCACCGAACAGCCCGGCGTGTTGGGCTGGGCACTGCATGTGGCCAGGCTCGGCAGCAGTGCAAGGCAATTGGCCCCCGTCGGGGTGACAATGCACGCATTAAACGCATCCTTGAGCACGGCCGCGCAACCGGCAAGAGCGCCGTTCGCCAGGCAATTGCCCACGCCCGGCACCTTGACGGGCAAGCCCTTGACCGTCCCGCCCGGCGCGGAAAACGTGCCGCTGCCGGCAACGGACGCCGCAGCAATGTTGATGTTGCCGCTCGCGGTAGTGACGCTGCCATCGTTGACCAGCGAGCCACCTGCCAAGCCAATATTGCCGGCCCTGGCCGACACGCTGCCGGTGGGGCCAATCGTCAGCACGCCCGCATTGCCGGCCTCCAGCATGATGGCGCCGCTCTGGGACATGACGTCGCCGTCGATCGTCAGCGGGCTCATGGTTTTCAAGGTAATGTTGCCCTTGCCGCCAGTGAAAATTGACACCGGCACCGCCGACTTCGGCTCGAACTCGAGCAGCGTCATGCCGCCCTTGTTGGCGATGGTAATGTCGCCTTCATTGCCGCTGCCTGTCTGTTGAACGGCGCCCACGATCAGCGTGCCCGTGTTGGCAATATTGATGGGCGCCACACCATTGATGTGATCGTTTGCCGCCGTCAAGCCCGACGTTTCCGTCACGAACGGCGTCGTATTTCCACCGATGCCAAAACTGGCCTTCATCCTTACCAGGTCCGCCTTGGCGCTGGCCCCGGCCGCCGTTTGCAAGTCATTACCTTGCAGGAAAAGGTCGCCGATGGTTACCAGCTTGCCATTCAACTGCACATTGCCCAGGCCCCCATTCAACATCAACTTGCTCCCGGCCGGCAAACTACTGCTGAAATCCATGCCGCCGGCGGTGACGGTCAAACCACCCATCTGGCCGGCATTGCCGCCGATGGCGAGGATGCGCGTTTTGATGAACGCCAACTCCGTATCAAACAGGCCGAGCATGTCGAAACCGTCGACGGCGCCCACGCCGATCATGATCTGTCCCGTCGGCATGTGCGGGTTCAGGGCAACTTCGCCATTGCCGCCGGTGCCCATGATGCTGGCCCCGATCCCGATATTATTGGCGCGCAGCTCGATATGGTCTGCCGCCAGGGCGCCGCCCCGCGCCAGCTTGCCGTCCGCCGCCGTGGTAATGCTGCTCTTGTGATTGGCGCCTTCCACCAGCAGCAATAGCGCGCTGTCCACACCCGACGGCATCGTCACGGGCGCGTTGACCGCGATGTTGCCTTGCGTTTGAAATACCAGCTTGTTGGTCTTGCCGTTGCTGTATTCGGATTGCACACCAATATTGCCGGCATAGCCCTGGTGACCGATATTGATCGACGCCGCATCAAAGCGCGCCAGCGCCGCCGGATCGATTGCCAGGGCCGCCCCGGTGCCGCCACTGATCAGGTCAATCGGCCGCCCTGGTGTGTACGTGCTCAGGCTCACGACCGGCCGCGTTGCCTGGTACGGTCCAATGGCGCCCAGCAGCGACATGGTGTCGGCATTGACCACCACCGCATTGTTCGAGCCCAGCATCCAGTTGGGTCCCAGCGTAAAAGCGCCACCCATGGTATTGAACAGCATGAAGCCGCCGCTGGCCGAAGTGCCGGTGCCGCCAAACGCAATGTCGCTACCGGTGACGGTCAGGTGGCCGTTGCCGGTCGCGATATTCTGGTTGAAGCCAACTAGCGACGCGGCGTTGATCGTGACGTTGCCGTTGCCGGTATTCACCGGACCGTCCAGCATGACCTGGAAGCCGTTCAGGTTCACACTGCCCCCGCCGGTAGTGAGCGAACCACCCGTGCCCAGCTGGATCGCGCCGGTCTTGCCGGCGTAGTCCGGATGGTTGGCCGTCATCTTGACCGAGCCGCCGTTGGTATTGATCGCGGCATTGATGACAATGCTGTTGCCTGCGTCCAGCGTCAGACTGCCGCCTCCCAGCATGGGATTAATCGGCTGCGAAAACTTGATGTCGTGCGTCGCTTGCAGCACCACGTTGGTGCCCGGCGCAACCGTCGAGATGGTGCTGGCATCAATCTGCGCCAGCGTACCCGGATCGGCGAACTGGTCGATGTCAAGCAGTGCGGACTTGGCGCGCGCGTCAGTCACCTCGATATCGAATGGGTCGAGCAGCCAGACGCCGTTGGCGCCGTTTTGTACGCCCGCCTGTGCGCCAGCCTGCACGCTAATCCCGTTCACGTCCAGGAACTTGCCTGACGTTTCCACCGTGCCGCCGTTGCCCGATACCTTGCCCCCGCGCGCAGAAATCTGTCCGCTGGCGCGCGTACTCGCCTCGCTCCACAGCACTACCGTGCCGCCGTTGCCGGAGTCGATCGCGTCGGCCCGCACCGAGGCGTTCTTGCCCAATAAAGTTTGCTGCGCATTTTTGATGAGCGGGTTTTTCCCCTGGTAGCCGCCGCCCAGCATGACGCTGCCCCCGCCGGTGGCGCCGCTGGCGTCGATCCGGGCGTCGCCGCGCAAGGCCACGCGCATGCCTTCGACCGTGACGTCGCCGCCGCGCCCGGCGCCGGTCGCCGTGGTCACGCTGCCCGGCTCCAGCATGGCGTCGCCGTCGGCGCGCAGCACGATCTTGCCGTTCTCGCCCACCTGCGCGCTGTTGGCGTTGACCACGCCGCGCTGGCTGACCAATGCGCCGTAGATGCCAACCGTGCCGCCCTGCGCGATGATCTGGCCCAGGTTCACGGCACCGCTGGCCGGGGCGGACACCACCACGTGCAGGCTCGGATTGGCCGAATCGACCAATTGCACCGAATGTCCCGCAGCCAGCACCACCTGGCCTTGGGGCGACGTGATGATGCCGGCATTGTCGACGTTCGATGCGATCAAAAACACCTGTCCGCCGGACGGCGTGGTAATGCTGCCCTGGTTGACGATGGCGCCGGCCAGCGCATCGCCATCAAACCGCTTTTTCCCTGCCAGGAAATCGGCGTCGGTCATGCCCAGCGTGGAGGCGGTCAGGCCGTTGACGTCGATGCGCGAATCGCGCCCGAACAAAATGCCGTTCGGATTAATCAGGAACACATGGCCGTTCGACTGCAGCGCGCCCAGGATGCGGCTGGGGTCCTGGCCGACAATCCGGTTGAGCACCGCGCTGTCGCCGCTTTGCTGAATAAAGCGCGTCACTTCGCCCGCGTTGACCGAAAAGCTTTGCCAGTTGATCACCGCATTGGGCGTGTTCGTAATCGAAAAGACGTTCCCGTTCTGGGAAAACGTCGCCTGTCCCTGGACCACCAAGGGCGCTGTCGGCGCCGCCTGCGCGCTGCCGAAACAGGAAGCAACGAGCATTGCCGCCAGTGTGAGGAGCAGGGTCGGTGAACGGTGTTGGAGTGTCATGTGGAGCCCCTTAATAGGCAAAGGCCATGCGTACATGGAGACGGTTCTTGCCGCCGGTGGTCGCGCCAGGCCGGATCACGTGGCCATAGTCGAACTGCAGGTTGACCGCCTCGCCCATTGCCACGCGCGCGCCAAGGCCCGCGCTGGCGACCGAGGTGCTCTCGACTTCGCCCGGCAGGCTATGGTTGCGGGTGCCGCTCGCTGCATCGTAAAACGCCAGCGCCCTGCACTGCCAGCGTGCGGCCGCCGCGCACAGGTTCGACGTGTACAGTTCGGCGTTGGCAAACACGCCGGAGTCGGCCGACAGGGCGCGCTCGTCCAGGCCGCGCACCGAGGTGCCGCCGCCTGCGGCGAACTGTTCGCCGGGCACCAGCGCATCGCCCGTCAACTGGCCGTTGAGCAGCAAGCGCGCCTGCCAGTCGCGGCCAACGGCGCGCGTGACGGCGGCGGCAAAGCGCACGATCGTGTAGGCTGGCTTGGCGCCGGCGCGGGTGCGCTCGAAGTCGGCGTCGCCGCCGCGGCTGCCGCCGGTGATATTGTGCACCAGCGTGACGGAAGCATTCGCTTCGCCTGCGGCCAGCACACGGCTGGCCACGTAGCCCACGCTGATCGGGCGCACCGTGATGTCGTTGCCAAAATCCTGCCCGCCAAACAGCACCGTATTCTTGAACGCTTTCACGTCGGCGCCCAGGACCAGGCGCGCATCGAGCTCGCCCCGGCGCGCCAGCGTGTGGTTGTAGCGCGCGCCATACACGGCGCCCTTGCCGCTCACGGCCAGGTTGAGTAAACCTGCGGCCACCGAGCCGGAGTCGATGTTCGAATAGCTGGCGAACAGGTCGACCGAGTCGCCCAGCGTGTAGAGCGGCACGTGATACCCCAGTCCATAAACACTGACCTTGCTCGGTTCTTCCAGCGTGGTGGTGTACTGAAAGGTGCCGACGTGGTCGCGCCCCCACAGGTTGGCGTGCTGCAGCACCAGGCCGGCATGGGTTTTCCCGGTGGCGTCGGTCCCTGAATTGTCCAGATTCAGCGACGCCTTCCAGCTCTTCTCGTCCACCACCGCCAGCAGCGCGTCGACTTCATCGTCGGCGGCGGCGTTCTGCAGCTTGAGTGTGATCTTGCGCGCCGGGTTGTCGTTGGCCATGCGCAGGCTGGCCGAAACGTCGGTCAGTCTTGGCGTGGTGCCTTCCTGCAGCGAAGGCAGGCTGCGGCGCACGTTGGCCTCGTCGTGGAAGCGGTTGCCGCTTACTTTGACGCGCCCGATCCTGGTCTGCACCACGATCAGGCGCACCACGCCGCGGTTAAGTTCCTGCTCCGGCAAGCGCACCGACACCACGCTGTAGCCGCGCCGGTGGTACACGTCTTCGAGTGCCTCGAGCGCGCGCTGGACGTCGCCGAAATCGCGGTTTTTGCCGGCATACGGGGCCACGGCGGCGGCAGCTTCAGCTCCTGTGATCAAGGTGTTGCCGGCGATGTCGAAGCGGGCGATATCGAAGCGGATGGGAGCGTCGGCTTCGGCGGCGCAGGCGGCGCCCACGGCGCCGGCAAGGAGGGAAGCGGCGATCAGGCGCGCGTAACGAATGCTCATAATGTGTATGGTCACAAGGTGCTCTACGGTGTGAAGGATCGTTGGGGGCAAAGGCGGCGTTCAAAACCAGTCTATGCCGCTTTTATCTTGCACGTTAGAAATTCTATGCAAAATTGGTAAATACCCCGGGAAATGTTGCGCCGGTGCCGCGCTTGTTGGTCTGCTGATAGCAGTCCGATAAGGAAGCGGCAACCTTGTGCTATTTGGTGTCGAAACTGGTCGCGCCGTCCCAGTGGGGCGCGGGCGGATCGATCTGCCACTGCGCCAGGCGCGCGAGGTAAAGCTGATACAACGCGCAGCCCGGATGCGCCTCGGCCAGCGATATAACGGCAGCTTGCGCCGCGTTCCACTGCCGCCCGCGCACCAGAACCAGGGCCGCGTCCCACGCCGCCAATTCGGCCGCCAGCGCCGCACTGGCCGCTTCCACCAGGCCCAGCGGCTCGTAGATCGCCACCGGCACGTTCTTGCCCTTGACCCGCACCCGGTCCAGCTCCCGGTACAAAAAATGACACGCTGCCGCGCGCGTGGTTTCGCCCACCGCGATCCCCACGCCATAGACCTTGGTGATTCCCTCCAGGCGCGAACCGAGGTTCACCGCGTCGCCCATCACGGTATAGGCCTGGCGGATCTGGGAGCCCATGTCCCCCACATGCATGATCCCGGTATTGATGCCGATGCCGATCTTGAGCGGCGGCCAGCCGCGCGCGCTGAACTGGGCGTTCAGGCGCGCCGCGCTAGCCTGCATCAGCAGCGACGTGGCCACGGCGCGGCTGGCGTGGTCGGCAAAGGCCACCGGCGCGCCCCAGAACGCCATCACGGCGTCGCCAATGTACTTGTCCAGCGTGCCCTGGTGGCTGTCGCGGATATCGACCGACATCGCCGTCAGGTACAGGTTGATGTATTCGCGCAGCTCTCTGGGTTCCAGCCCTTCGGAGATCGTGGTAAAGCCGCGCACGTCGACAAACAGCACCGTCAGCTCGCGGCTCTCGCCCTCCATCGTGTACTGCTCCGGGTCGTCCGCCATTTCAGCCACTAGCTCCGGCGCCACGTACTGCGAAAAACGCGACACCAGCGCCTGGCTCTTGCGCACTTCAAAAAAATAGCCGTAGGCGACGTTGAGCACGAACAGCGCAACGATCAGCAGCAAGATCGCGGCGGCATTGATGACCGCGTTAAGCTGGTAATACAGGTACAGATTGATCGCCACGGCACCGGCCAGGGCGGCTACCGCCAGCGCGATCGAACGCAGCGGCGAGAGCACCGCCAGCGCGAAGCCGAGCACCGTGCCAAAGGCCAGCAGCTCGATCGCTTCGATCACCCAGCCCGTATCGGGCCTGGCCTTGAAGTCGTTGTCCAGAATCGACTTGATCATGTTGGCGTGCACCTCGACTCCCGGATAGGTGGCGTTGACGGGTGTGACGCGCATGTCGTTCAGTCCCGGCGCCGTGGTGCCCACCAACACCAGGGCGCCGCGCAGCACCTCCGGCGCCACGCTCCCGGTCAGCACATCGACCGCCGACACGTAGCGGAAGGCGCCGCCGTTCGCACCGCCCCTGCCCCGGAACTGCACAAACGCTTCCATGCCGTAGCCGACCGGGATGCTGATGTTGCGCTTGGGGAGAAACAGGGTCACGTAATCGACGCCGCCGGCGGCGCGCTCGTTCGCGCTCATTTCGTCGACGCTGCTTTCAAAGACGGGAAAGATCGCACGCGCCTTCAGGTAGACCGCCGCCGTGGCCAGCGACAGCGTGGGATAGTAGCCGTCGCCTATTTTATACAGCAGGACCGAGGAGCGGATCACACCGTCCGCGTCCGGCGCAGCAGTAAACACGCCGGCGCCGGCGGCAGCGCTTTGTAATCGCGCGATGTTCGCCTCATAGCCGGACGGCTCGCGCGCCAGCAGTTCGCGTCCGTTCAAGCGCTCGACCGTGAACGCGGGCGCCGGCAGCAACCCTTTTTTCATATTGTCCGACACGTTGTAGCCAAGCACCACCGGCTGGCCGCGCAGCGCGTCGGCAAACAGGCCGTCATAATCCATTTCTCCTTTTAGCGCGGCCAGCTGCTCGCGAAACAACGCCACGTCCTTGAGCGGGCCATCGGCCAGTTTTTGCAGCACGCCGTAACCGGACGAGGTATCCGCTTCGGGGAAAGAAACGTCAAAGCCGACCGCGCCCACGGCGTAAAACCCGGTCAACTGGCGCACCAGCGTGGCCTGTACATCGCGGCTCCACGGCCAGCGGCCCACCAGCGACAGGCTTTTTTCGTCGATGTCGACAATCACCACGCGCCGGTCCAGCACCGGCTTTTCGATGCGCATGCGCAGGCCCGACAAAAAGCCGTCCATGCGCTCGATTGAGTCGCTCGAATAGAATCCGATCGCGTGCAGCACCGCCGCCAGGCTCAAGGACAGGCCAAGGGCCCAGCGCGCGCCGTAGCGCAGCACGGCCCGCTTCCATCTTGTGCGGTTCTCGCGCATCGGCTAGGGCGTGTAGCCGGGAATCTGCGCTTCGTCGACCACGTCGATCTGGCACGGGTCCATGTTCGCCAACGCGAACGTGGCGTAGACTTTGCTGCGCACGAAAATGTCGAACAGGTCGGGATCGATATGGCCGTTCAGCGCAAAGTTGCCAAGGATGCGCAGCGATTCGCTGAGCATCTTGCCCTTCTTGTAGGGGCGGTCGCGCGCGGTGAGCGCCTCAAAAATGTCGGCAATGGCCATCAGGCGCGCCGGCACCGACATCTGCTCGCGCGTCAAGCCGCGCGGGTAGCCCTTGCCATCCATCCGTTCATGGTGCCCACCCGCGTATTCCGGCACATTGGCCAGGTGCTTGGGCCAGGGCAGCGCTTCGAGCATCCTGATCGTCACCACGATGTGGTTGTTGATGATCTTGCGTTCGGCCTCGGTCAGCGTGCCAAAGCGGATCGTCAGGTTCAGGACCTCGTCTTCGTCGAGAAAATCGCGCTCCACGCCGTCCATGTCGCGCCAGCGGTAGCGCGCGATGCTGCGCACGCGCTCTTGCGCAGCCTGCGTCATGCCTTCGCTGCCCACGTTCGCCTCGCGCAAAAAGGCGCGGTCGGCGCGCAGCGCAGCGAGTTCCCCGGCCAGGCGCAGATCGACCGCGTCGGCGTGCGCGCCTTCGGCCTTGTCGAGCAGCGCGCGGATCTGGCGCTCGCGCATCAATACTTCAAAGCGCGTATCGATGGTCTGGATGCGGTCGTAGATGGTTTCCATCTTGGTGGCCTTGTCGACCACGTGCACGGGCGTGGTGATCTTGCCGCAATCGTGCAGCAGGCCCGCCAGCCACAGCTCCTTGCGGTCGGCGTCGAGCATGCGAAACGACGCCATCGGCCCGGTGGTGGTGGCGTGCGCCGCTTCGGCCAGCATCATCGTCAGCTTGGGCACGAACTGGCAATGCCGGCCCGTATAGGGCGACTTTTCATCGATGCCGATGTTGATCAGGTTGACCGGCGACTCGAGCAATTCTTCGAGCTGCAGCACCAGGTACTGGTTGGTGATCGCCACCGCCGCCTGCGCCGCCAGCGCCTCGATAAAGCGCTGGTCGGTCAGTGAAAAGGCGCGCACTTGCCCGCTGTCGGCGTCGATTGCGTTGATCAACTGGAGCACGCCGACGAGTTGCCCTTCATGGTCGTTCATGGGCACCGACAGGAACGATTGCGAATGGTAGCCAAAGGCGGCGTCGAAGCTGCGCATGCTTGAAAAATTAAAGGCGTGCGCTTCATAGACGTCTTCGATGTTGACCGATTTGCCGCAGTTGGCCGAATACGCCGCCACCGAACTCAAGTTCGGGTTGCCGCGCGCGTCGAACAGGGGCACGCTGGGCATGTCAATCGGCGTGCCGCTGGCGCCGCCCTGGTACAGACCCAGCGTACCGTTGATCGAAATATCGAACAGCAGCATGGTTTTTTGCGCACTGGGGCGGTACAGCGTGCCGCCGTCGGCGCCGGTCATGGCCATGGCTACCTTGACGATGCGGTCGAGCAGCGTGCCGGTGTCCGGGCTGTGGCCCAGCGCTACGCTCACTTCGATCAGCAGGTCGAGCCGCTGTGCAATTTGGATGTGGCTCAACGCTTGCATATCTTGTCGCCAGAATTGCCGTGTTGAAAGTAAGTAAAGTGTAGCCCGACAAAAAGCGCGTGTACACTGCCGTTCGCGAAAGCACGGGAATTTGTCGCGTAAAGCATTTCTGTCGCTTCCAAGAAACATTTTTTGCGCTTGCGTGACACAAACCGGCTATCATCGTTCCTGATCGCGGCTGGCGCATTGGCGCCCCAACCGCGGTCCACGGGGGAGTTCACAAGTATGAAATTCCGATTCTGGGGTGTGCGCGGCTCGATCCCTTCGCCCGGCCCGCGCACCGCGCGCTATGGCGGCAACACCACCTGCATCGAAGTGCGCACCGACGCCGAGGCCCTGATCATTCTCGACGCCGGCACCGGCATTTTCGCGCTGGCGCAAGACCTGCTGCAGCGCCAGCCGGTGCGCGCAAATATCTTCATCACCCACAGCCACTGGGACCATATCCACGGCCTGCCCTTCTTTACGCCGCTGTTCATCCGCGGCAGCGTGGTGCGCCTGCACGGCGCGCCCGACGCGGCCAGCGGTTCCGGCATCGAACACGTGCTTGGCGTGCAGCTGCAAAACAGCTACTTCCCGGTCAGCGAGGCGCAGATGAAGGCCACCATCGAATACCAGACTCTGGCCGCGGGCGATTGCGTCACGGTGCACGATGCGGTGGTTGACCATGTCGTCATGAACCACCCCGTCACCAACCTGGGCTACCGCATCAGCTGCAATGGCAAATCGGTGTTTTTTACCGGCGACCATGAACAGTTCTACAATCTGTACCTGGACGACGATGCGCGCCATGCTCCCTACCAGGTCGAAATGGAACAGCGCGGGCGCGCCATCGACGCGGCCATGCAAGGGGTGGACGCGCTGATCGTCGACTGCTCGTACACCATCGAGGAATACCCGTCCAGGCAAGGCTGGGGCCATGGCACGTTCGACGCAGCGCTGGCGATGGCGCTGCGGGTCGGGGCCAAGGCGCTGTACTGCACCCACCATGAACCGACGCGCAGCGACGAGGAGCTCGAAGCCGTGTTCGCGCAACTGCTGGCGCGCAGCGCGCCGCTGCCCGACGGCCTGAAAGTCTGCCTCGCCTACGAAGGCCTGGAAGTTGACCTGTCCTGACCCTACCCCCGGAACATCCATGAACGTCACCGCCAACCCGTCCGACACCGATGCGCGCCTCGCGTTCTTCCAGAAGCTGCAGGCAGTGACCAACAAGATCCACGCCACCAGCAACATCGACGAGATCATGCTCGACCTGGGCATGGACTTTTGCGACCTGCTCAATTGCGACCGCTTCACGCTGTATGCCACGACGCCGGAAAAGACGCACATCATCGCCAAGGTCAAGACCGGGCTCACGTCGTTTCGCGACCTCAAGCTGCGCATTTCGCCGTCCAGCGTGGCCGGGTTCGTCGCGCAAACGCGGCGCACCATCAACATCACCGACGTCTACGACGAAGCCGAACTGCGGCGCTATTCGCCGGACCTGAGCTTTCTGATCGGCGTGGACCAGCGCACCGGCTACCGCACGCGCGAAATGCTGGCCGCGCCGCTGGTGGCGCAGCAAACGGGCGAGCTGCTCGGCGTAGTCCAGTTCATCAACAACCGCAGCGGCGGTCCGTTTTCGGGCGTGTGCGCCGAAGGCGTCAAGGAGCTGTGCGCGACGCTGTCGGTGGCACTTAGCCAGCGACTGAAACCGGCGCCGCCGGCGCGCTCCAAGTACGACGGTCTGGTCGAGGAAGCGCTGCTGTCGGCGCCGGAACTGGAAATGGCGGGCCGCTCGGCGCGCGCCAAGGACCTGGACGTCGAGGACGTGCTGGTGCAGCAGTTCCAGGTCAAGCCGGCGGCCATCGGCGCTTCGCTGGCCAAGTTTTTTTCGGTCGCTTACGAGCCATATCGGCTCGACCGCATCAAGCCGGCCGACCTGCTGCGCAACATCAAGGCGCAGTACGTGCAGCAAAGCGAATGGCTGCCGCTGGAAGACGGCAAGGATGGCCTGGTGGTGATGGCGATTGATCCGGAGCGCGTCAACACGAGCAAGATCGTCAACCAGATTTTCGCCAGGTCGACCATTGTTTACCGGGTCACCACGCGCCAGGAATTCAAGCTGACGGCCGAGCACTTTTTCGGCGCCGCCGTCGACGACGGCGCCTCCGTGGGCGATCTGCTCTCCGGGATGGACGGCGAATTTGACGACGTCGAGGCGAGCGCCGAAGTGTCCGAAGCGGTGGAAAACGAACTGGTCAAGCTGCTTAACAAGATCATCATCGACGCCTACCGCCAGGGCGTGTCCGACATCCACATCGAACCGCTGCCGGGCAAAGGCAAGACCGGCATCCGCTTTCGCAAGGACGGCACGCTGGTGCCCTACATTGAAGTGCCGGCCAGCTACCGCGATGCGATGGTCGCGCGCGTAAAAATCATGTGCGACCTGGACATCTCCGAAAAACGCAAGCCGCAGGACGGCAAGATCAAGTTCAAGAAATACGGGCCGCTCGACATCGAACTACGGGTGGCGACCATTCCGTCGGCCGGCGGCGTGGAAGACATCGTGATGCGCATTCTGGCGGCCGGCGAACCGATCCCGCTCGACAAGCTGGGCGTGCTTCCCTATAACCTGGAGCGCCTGCGCAACACGATCAGCAAACCGTACGGGCTGTTCTTCGTGTGCGGGCCGACCGGCTCGGGCAAGACCACCACGCTGCACTCGGTGCTCAATTACCTGAACACCCCCGAGACCAAGATCTGGACCGCCGAAGACCCGGTCGAGATCACGCAAAAAGGCTTGCGCCAGGTGCAGGTCAACCGCAAGGCGGGGCTCGACTTTCCCACAGTGATGCGCTCCTTCCTGCGCGCCGACCCGGACATCATCATGGTGGGCGAGATGCGCGACAAGGAGACCGTCGGCATGGGCATCGAAGCGTCGCTCACCGGCCACCTGGTGTTCGCCACGCTGCACACCAACAGCGCACCGGAGTCGATCGTGCGCCTGCTCGACATGGGCATGGACCCGTTCAATTTCGCCGACGCCCTGCTCGGCATCCTCGCGCCTCGCCAAGCGCCTGTGCGCAGCGTGCAAGCGGGTGTACCACCCGGACGAGGCCGAGGTCGCACAGATGCTGACCGAGTTTTGCAGCGAACTGCTGGCCACGGAAAGCTTCATCAAGGATGCCGACGCCGGCCGCGCGGCGGTGCTGGCAGGCTGGAAGCAGCGCTACGCGGATGCAAGCGGGCGCTTCACGCTGTACCGGCCGGTCGGCTGCGCCGAGTGCAACAAGGGTTACAAGGGGCGGGTTGGCCTGCACGAATTGATGATCGGCACCGACAAAGTAAAAAAACTGCTGCAGGAACACAGCCGGGTGGCGCAGCTGCTCGCCGCCGCGCTGGAAGACGGCATGCTGACGCTGAAGATGGATGGCATTGAAAAGGTTCTAAGCGGCATCACCGACCTGAAGATGGTGCGCCAAGTGTGCATCAAGTAGGGCGCGCAAGCGACAGCGCATTGCGCCAAAGTATTGCCACGTCGTGCGCCGGCTTGCCGCCCGCAGCGTTTGACAACCCTCCCCCCGCAGCGCTAACCTGTGCCCCATGCTGCAAGAACTCCCCTTCCCCTTTCCCGTGCGCATCGAATGCCCGCCCGGGCTATGCGTGTGCGAGCGCGAACAATTGCTGGCCGATCCGGCGGCGGACAAGCGCATCCTGATGCTGACGCGTGAGCAGGAAAAAAAGATGCTCGAACGCATAGAGCGCATCGACAGCTACGCCCAGCTGCAGCACGTAAGCAAGTTGATGCTTGACCAGCTCGGCATCGTACTGACCATCGCTCCCGCCGCGCGCGAAGTGAAAACCGTGCGCGGACTGGCGATCGGCGTGCGCGAGTTTCCCGGCCTGTGCCGCAAGACCCGCCAGGCCATCCCCGCCGCCATCCGCCGCTGCCTGGAGCAGCATCCCGAGATCGTCTACGCCATCCTCGACGAGCACGACCTGTTCGGCCAGGGCTAATCGCTCACCGGCCCGTTTTGCGCACCGGAAGCGGTGATCAAAATCAAAGACAATTGTCATATTTACCACAATATGGAAGGATCAACGTCCGTGATAGCGAGACACGCATGGTGCCCTTTAGCAAGTACGATGGCCTGGTGGTGGAGGCGACCCTTTCCCTCACCGAACTCGAGCTGGCGGTGCGCACGGCGCGCGCGCAGCAACTCCATATTGAAGAGGTGCTGATGCGCGACTTCAAGGTGCCGCTGCCGCTGATCGGCGCGGCCCTTGCGCGCCACTTCAGCGTGCCATACGAGCCGATGCGGCCCGCGCGCATCAAGCCGGGCGTATTGCTGCGCAACCTGAAGGCGCAGTATGTCGAAGACCACCAATGGCTCCCGCTCGACGAAGACAAGAACGGCCTGCTGGTGCTCGCGCTCGACCCGGACCGGATCCGCGCGAGCAAGATCGTCAACCAGGTGTTCCCCAAGTCGAACGTGACCTATTGTGTGACGACCCGGCTCGAATTCAAGCACACGATGGACCAGTTCTTCGGCACCACCGCGCGCAGCGACGGCAGTTCCCTGCGCGAGCTGCTCGCGGGGATGGAAGAGGAAACGACCGAAGAGACGGTGAACGTGTCGGAGGAAGTCGAGTCGGAGCTGGTCAGACTGGTCAACAAGGTGATCATGGACGCTTACCGCCAGGGCGTGTCCGACATCCATATCGAACCGCTGCCGGGCAATGGCCGCACCAGCATCCGCTTTCGCAAGGACGGTTCGCTGGTGCCGTATATCGACATCTCGTCGAGCTACCGCAATGCGCTGGTGGCACGCATCAAGATCATGTGCGACCTTGACACGTCCGAGCGGCGCAAGCCGCAGGACGGCAAGATCAAGTTCAACAAGTACGGACCGCTCGACATCGAGCTGCGCGTGGCGACCATTCCATCGAGCGGCGGCGTGGAAGACGTGGTAATGCGCATCCTGGCCGCAGGCGACGCGATCCCGCTCGATAATCTGGGCGTGCTGCCGCAGAACCTGGAGCGCCTGCGCGGGGCGATTGAAAAACCGTATGGCCTGTTTTTCGTGTGCGGGCCTACCGGCTCGGGCAAGACCACCACGCTGCACTCGGTACTCCAGTACTTGAATACGCCCGACACCAAGATCTGGACTGCGGAAGACCCGGTCGAAATCACGCAGAAGGGCTTGCGCCAGGTGCAGGTCAACCGCAAGGCGGGGCTCGACTTCGCCACCGTGATGCGCGCATTTTTGCGGGCCGATCCGGACATCATCATGGTGGGCGAGATGCGCGACAAGGAAACCGTCAGCATCGGCATTGAAGCGTCGCTGACGGGGCACCTGGTGCTGGCCACGCTGCATACCAACAGCGCCCCCGAATCGATCGTGCGCCTGCTCGACATGGGCATGGACCCGTTCAATTTTGCCGACGCCCTGCTCGGCATTTTGGCGCAGCGGCTGTGCAAGCGCCTGTGCACGCGCTGCAAGCTGGCCTATGTGCCGAGGGCCGAGGAGATCGAGTACCTGCTGACCGAGTTCTGCGCTGAACTGGTGAACACGGCGGCCTTTATCCGCGATCCGGAAGGCGGGCGCGCCAAAGTGCTGGTCAGCTGGCGCGAGCGCTATGCCCAGGCCGATGGCAGCTTTACCCTGTACCGGGCGGTGGGCTGCGCCGAGTGCAATCAAGGCTACAACGGGCGCATGGGATTGCATGAGCTGATGATCGGGACCGACAAGGTCAAGCAGCTGCTGCAGGAGCACGCGCGGGTGGCTGAATTGCTGGCGGCGGCGCTCGAAGACGGGATGCTGACCTTGAAGATGGATGGGATCGAGAAGGTGCTGCAAGGGCTGGTTGATTTCAGAACGGTGCGGCAGGTGTGCATCAAGTAGCAGCTCACCGGGCCACGATATGACGCGTTGACGCCTGTCGCAATGCGCTGCGCTTTTGCGACCTACCGTGCCATGGTGCGTGGCCGTGCAGGGTGCAGGCGAAAAAAAAGCCGTTCAATCTTCATCGAACGGCTGTTCTTGCATCTGACTGCTTACATGATTTTGGTGCCGATCCACCAAGCCACTGCCGACATGAATGCCGCCGCCGGAATCGTCAGGAACCACGCCCACACGATATTGCCCGCCACGCCCCAACGCACTGCGGACATCTTCTGCGCCGAACCGACACCGACAATGGCGCCCGTAATGACGTGCGTGGTCGATACCGGAACGCCCAGGAAACTGGACATGAACAGGGTGATCGCGCCGCCGGTTTCCGCGCAAAAGCCGCCGACGGGCTTAAGCTTGGTGATCTTTTGGCCCATGGTCTTGACGATGCGCCAGCCGCCAAACAGCGTGCCGAAACTGATCGCCGTGTAGCAGGCGACGATGGCCCAGTACGGCGGCGCGAGATCGGCCTTGCTCATGTGGCCGGACGCGATCAGCAGCATCCAGATGATGCCCAGCGTTTTTTGCGCATCGTTGCCGCCGTGGCCCAGGCTGTAGGCAGCGGCCGACACCAGCTGCAAGCGGCGAAACCAGGTGTCGACCTTGCGTGGCGTGGAGCGTACGAAGAGCCACGAGACGATCAGCATCATGATCGAGCCGAGCAAAAAGCCCAGCAACGGCGCCACAACGATGAACACCACCGTCTTGACCAGGCCGCCGGATACCAGCGCACCCGTGCCCGCCTTGGCGACCGCTGCACCCACCAGCCCGCCGATCAGCGCGTGCGAGGACGACGAAGGAATGCCGTAGTACCAGGTAATCAGGTTCCAGACGATGGCGCCCACCAGCGCGCCAAAAATCACATACTGATCGATGATCTCGGGATGAATAATCCCCTTGCCGATCATCGACGCGACCTTCAGCCCCACCACGAAGATGGCGATGAAGTTAAAAAAGGCCGCCATCGCCACCGCGCTCTGCGGCTTTAACACGCCGGTCGAAACCACGGTCGCAATCGCATTGGCCGCGTCGTGAAAGCCATTCATGAAGTCGAAAATCAGCGCCAGGCCGATCAACAGCACAAGCACATAAATACTGATCTGCAGGTTATTCATCTGATGTTCTTTATGCGTTTTCGACGATGATGCCTTCGATGATATTGGCGACATCTTCGCAGCGATCGGTGACCGTCTCGAGGATCTCGTAGATTGCTTTCATCTTGATCAGGTTGCGTACGTCCGGCTCGTCGCGAAACAGCTTGGACATGGCCGCGCGCATGACATGGTCGGCGTCGGACTCAAGGCGGTCGATCTCTTCGCAGATGGCGACGATCTTTTGCGAGTTGTCCATGTTGTGCAGCAGCGCGACGGCGGCCTGCACTTTTTCGCAGCATGCGAGGCACAGTTCGGCCAGGCGCTTGGCTTCCGGCGTAACGGCCTTCAAGTCGTACAGCGACACGGTCTGGGCGGCGTCTTCCATCAGGTCCAGGATGTCGTCCATGCGCGTGATCAGCTTGTGGATGTCGTCACGGTCGATCGGCGTGATGAACGTCTTGTGCAGCATGTCGACGGTGGCGTAGGTGATCTTGTCGGCCTGCTTTTCGATGCCTTCAATGGCGTGGGTGCGCACTTCAAGGTCGTCGAAGTTGGTCATCAGACCAACCATTTCTTGCGCGCCCTTCACGCACAGATCGGCGTGCTGGTTGAAAAGGTCAAAGAATTTGCCCTCGGTGGGCATTAAACGTCCAAACATGGCTATCTCCGTTAAAGCATATTGATACTGCTGAAGGCCGCCGCTATCAAAGCCAGACGGCGCATTGAATTAGTCACCCTGGTAAAGGGCCAGGCCACCGCTGTAGTTGCCGAACTTGGTGTACTGACCGATCCAGGTCAGGCGAATGGAACCGATCGGACCATTACGCTGCTTGCCGATGATGATCTCGGCCGTCCCCTTGTCCGGCGAATCGGGGTTGTAGACCTCGTCGCGGTACAGGAAAATGATGACGTCCGCATCCTGCTCGATCGCGCCCGACTCGCGCAAGTCGGACATGATGGGGCGCTTGTTGGGGCGCTGCTCCAGCGAGCGGTTCAGCTGGGACAAGGCGATCACCGGGCAATGCAATTCCTTGGCCAGGCCCTTCAGGCTACGCGAAATCTCGGAAATCTCCGAGGCGCGGTTGTCGCCCGGCTGGCTGCCCGTCATGAGCTGGATGTAGTCGATGATAATCAGGCCAAGCTTGCCGCACTGGCGCGACAGGCGGCGCGCACGCGCGCGCAGCTCGATCGGATTGAGCGCCGGCGTCTCGTCGATATACAACTGCGCTTCGTTCATTTTTTGAATCGCGTGCGTCAGGCGCGGCCAGTCTTCGTCAAGCAGGCGGCCGGTGCGCAGGCGGTGCTGGTCGAGCTGCCCCACGGAGCCGAGCATACGCATCGCCAGCTGGGTGCCGCCCATCTCCATCGAGAAAATTGCGACCGGCAGGCCCGCCTCGATCGCGACGTTTTCGCCGATGTTGACCGAGAATGCGGTCTTGCCCATCGAAGGACGGCCGGCGACGATCACCAGGTCGCCCGGCTGCAAGCCGGAGGTCATGCGGTCCAGGTCAATAAAGCCGGTTGGCACGCCCGTGATTTCGCTCTGGTTGTCACGGCTATACAGTTCATCGATACGCTCGACCACTTGGGTGAGCAGCGGCTGCACCGCGATCCAGCCTTGCGAGCCGCGCGCGCCCTGCTCGGCGATGGCAAAAATCTTGGACTCCGCTTCGTCGAGCATCTGCTTGACTTCCTTGCCTTGCGGGTTGAACGCATTGCCCTGGATTTCATCGGCCACGGTGATCAGTTTGCGCAGCACGCCGCGGTCGCGCACGATCTCGGCGTAGCGCCGGATATTCGCCGCCGACGGCGTATTTTGCGCCATCGCGTTCAGGTACTGCATGCCGCCCACGTCTTCGGCCTTGCCGATATTCGACATGGCCTCGAACACGGTGATCACGTCGGCCGGGCGCGAGCTGTTGATCAGCTTGACGATCTGTTCGAAGATGATGCGGTGGTCGTAGCGGTAAAAATCGTCCGCATGCATCATGTCGGCAATGCGGTCGAACGCGGCGTTATCACGCAGTAATCCCCCGATAACAGACTGCTCTGCTTCAATGGAATGCGGCGGAATGCGAAGAGCGTCGACTTGCGGATCGGATGGTGCGTTCATGGCGCGAATTATACCTGCTTAGGGTCAACCACCTGACATAATTGGGGAGAATTCGACGTAAAAAAAGCCGGGAAACCCGGCTTTTTTTGTAATGCAGCAGCATGTTGCTGCTTGATGGCGCTTCGTGCTTTAAGCAGCTTCGCCGGTAACAGCGATCGTGATTTCAACAACCACGTCGGTGTGCAGAGCGACAGCAACAGCGTGCTCGCCGGTCGTCTTCAATGGGCCGGTAGGCATGCGTACTTGTGCCTTTTCAACCGCGAAACCAGCCTTTGTCAGCGCTTCAGCGATGTCGAAGTTGGTGACCGAACCGAACAGACGGCCATCGACGCCCGCTTTTTGAGCGATAGCGATGGTCATGCCCGACAGCTTTTCGCCCTCAGCCTGGGAAACGGCCAGCTTTGCAGCGGCAGCTTTTTCCAGTTCAGCGCGCTTGACTTCGAATTCTGCCACTGCCGAAGCGGTCGCACGACGAGCCATGCGTTGCGGGATCAGGAA
This sequence comes from Massilia sp. TSP1-1-2, assembly GCF_049896185.1. Lineage (NCBI taxonomy): Bacteria > Pseudomonadati > Pseudomonadota > Betaproteobacteria > Burkholderiales > Oxalobacteraceae > Massilia > Massilia sp. TSP1-1-2. Next base: position 81,079 of record NZ_JAFCTU010000016.1, on the reverse strand, counting down.
GTTACGTGCGTAACCGTCTTTGACTTTGACGACGTCGCCCAGATTGCCGACGTTAACAACTTTTTCTAACAGAATGATTTGCATATGAGTTCTCCTTTATCTGCCAGCGCTTAAGCGTGGTGCAGATCGGTGTATGGCAGCAACGCGAGGTAGCGGGCGCGCTTGATTGCGGTGTCAACCTGGCGCTGGTAGTGCGCCTTGGTACCGGTCAGGCGTGCTGGCATGATTTTGCCATTTTCCTGGACGAAGTCTTTCAGCGTGTCGACGTCTTTGTAGTCGACCTGTTCTACGTTCGCTGCCGTAAAGCGGCAGAATTTCTTACGCTTGAACAGTGGGTTCTGTTGTTTGCGTTTTTCTTTAAGCTTGAGCTTGTTCTTGTCGAATTTTTTACCGAATGCCATTTGAGGCTCCTGTATCTAAAATGTATCGTCGCTTAAGCGGCGGCACAGAAATCAATGATGTGAAACACCAGGCTTTTGCTGCTGCGGTTCTTTTTTGCCAAAAATCCCGTGAACTGGTGCGCTGCGCCTAATTCGGCCTGGCTGAACCTGCCTGAAATCTCGCCCGCTGCAACAGCGGCAATTTCAAACTCGGTCAGCCTGGGCACCCCTGCTTCGACCTGCTGCGAACTGTGCATCAGGGTGGCGGACACGATGGGCACGCCGGCCGGGGTGTAGCGCAACACATCGCGCTCGCCAATCAGGGCTACGAACTGGAGTTGATTCACCGAGGTGGCATCAATTCGCGTTCAGGACTTTCAAACAAAAAATTACGCTGCTGCTTGAACTGGGGCTGGAGCTGCTGCGGCAGGAGCCGGAGCTTCCGAGCGGTGGCTCTTGGCTGCGTCTTCACGTTGTACCGATTTCATCATCGGCGATGGCGTGGTTTCAGCCTTCTTCATGCGAACGGTGAGGTGACGCAGCACCGCATCATTGAATTTGAACGCGGTTTCGAGATCAACCAGCGTCTCGTTGTCGCATTCGATGTTCATGCAGATGTAGTGCGCTTTTGGCAGCTTGTTGATCGAGTAAGCCATCTGACGACGACCCCAGTCTTCAACACGGTGAATGGAACCACCGCGCGTGGATACGCTGGCTTTGTAGCGTTCGATCATCGCCGGGACTTGCTCGCTTTGGTCCGGGTGGACGATAAAGACGATTTCATAATGACGCATGCATAACTCCTTAGGGACGTTTAAACAGATGCCCACCTCGGCGTCAAGACGAGTGTGGGAAGGGAAAGCCGGCAATTATAGCGCGAGATGGCGCTTGCTGGCAATGCCCTTGTTGCTCCTTCAAAGTCCGGGGATGAAATCGTGGTCAAGAAGTTGGCTTGGGCAGCATGGCATGGCCGCCGGCAAAGCTGATCTCTGATCGCGTGAGGCCGCCTGCAAGGGCTACTTCGCTGATGAAATCTTCTTCATTCGCTGAAATTGACACGTCAAAGTGCAAATAATTCAGGCAAAACCGCATTTAATACTTGCGCTGGGCGAAATACTGTACAAAAATACAGTCTGTTTATACAAACAGTCTCTTATACCGATGATCAAGCTCACACCACGTCAAGAACAAATCCTCAACCTGATCAAGGACGCGATCGACAACACGGGCTTTCCACCGACCCGCGCCGAGATTGCCAACGAACTTGGCTTCAAGTCGGCCAATGCGGCCGAGGAGCATCTGCAAGCGCTTGCGCGCAAGGGTGCGATCGAAATTTCGCCGGGCACGTCGCGCGGCATCCGCCTGATCGGCGCCAGCCTGGACGTGATCCCGCTGGTGCCGGCCTCGCTGATGATGTCGCTGCCGCTGGTCGGGCGCGTCGCTGCCGGCTCGCCCATCTTGGCGCAGGAGCATGTGGAAGCCACTTACAGTGTCGACCCGGCGATGTTCTCGTCCAAGCCTGACTTTTTGCTCAAGGTACGGGGGTGGTCGATGCGCGACGCCGGCATCATGGACGGCGACTTGCTGGCCGTAAAAAAGGTCGATACGGCCAAGAACGGCCAGATTGTCGTTGCCCGGATCGGCGAAGACGTCACCGTCAAGCGCTACAAGAAAACCAACGGCATTATTGAACTGCTGCCCGAAAATCCCGATTTCAAGGTCATCCGCGTCGACCCTGAAACCGACGACTTCGCGCTCGAAGGCCTGGCCGTCGGCCTGATGCGCAGCTGGCACTAACAGCAACCATTCCCGCAATCTACCCCGGGGTAGATGTTGTTTGACTGTGGCTACTTGACCATGCGGTTGTGCTCGGCAACGTAGGCGTCGGTGGCGTCGCGCCAGACGGCGTAGTCGGCCAGCAGCAATTTGGAGGCGATGCGGGCTTCTTCGACGATGCGCGCCTGCACGCCTTCGAGGTGTGTGGTGGCGGTGGCCATTTCGTCTTTGGTGAGCAGGTCGGCAATGTCGGCAGGGATGCGCTTGGTCAGGGGCGTGGCGGCGTTGATGTTTTCAACAAAGCCGTTGTAGCACAGCTGCCAGGCCTGGACTTTGGCGGCGACGGCGGCAATTTCATCGTTCACTTTCGACATGGCCGGGATCCGCGGCACCGGACAACGGTACTTGCCTGACTTTAAGTCAGCACCGTCGTACTTCGACATCCAGTAAGCGATCTCTTCTTTGTGGGCTTCGCGCCGCTTCATCATCTCCAGCGCGGCAAGCGCCGTCTTGTTGCCCTTCGCGGCCGACTTCTTGAACCATGACTCGGCCTTGACCAGGTCCACGCTGCCGGCGTCGCCGTATAGATACATTTCGCCAACGTGCAACTGTGCTTCGGCATTGCCGGCGTTGGCGGCCTTGGTAAATAACTGCAAGGCTTGCGGATAATCCTTCTTGGCAAAGAGCGCGTTCGCGCTCGACAGGTCATCGGCTTGCGCCGCGCCGCACAGCAACAGGCTCAGGCAGAACAGGGTTTTCTTCATGTGTTGGCAGTCTTGCGCAGTAGGATCAAGCCAAGATGATAAACCGGTTTTGCGCTTTCAGTTCAATCCGCTTCGCCATTGACGCGCATCATCCGGCGCCGCAGCGCGCTGCCGAACGGTACAGGCATGCGCGAGCCTGCACCTTTCACAGCGTCGGCCATCAGGCGCGCCTCTTTCTTAGGGCCGGTAGTTGCGGCGCGCGGCGCGAATTGCGAGCAGCATCTCGGCCGCGCTCTGCTGCTTTGACAGCGCGCCCGGCGCCATGCCATACAGCAGCGCGTCGGGCGCAGCCGCTGGCTTGGGATGGCGCGCCGCTTCCACCAGCCCGCAGATCACGCCGGCATTGGCGGCAATCGCCACGCTATCAAATCCTGCAGCGCCATCATTGTCCGCTCCGTAGCGCCGCTTCATGTCGGCCAGCGCCTGCTTTGCGCCGAGCTGCACGCTGGCGATCAGTTTTCCACCATTGTCGAAAATCTGCTGGTCGAACGGCATGAACAGGCGGCTCTCGCAATCGGTGTGCGCTGTTTCGATGGCAAATGCGGCGCCAGGCGGCTGCTTTTGCGCGATGCCCGGGTGGGCGGCATCGGCCTGGTAGACCTGGTCGAAGGCACTCCCCTTCAAGCCTTTGACAACCACGCGCTCCAGGCCCGCGGCGCGCATGCCGGCGTTGACCTTGGCAAGCGTGGCTGCATCGGCCACGCTGTCGCTCGGCGCTGGAAAATAAGGACTGTTGATCGATTTGCGCCACGCGGCGTGCTGCCCGCGCATCTCGCCAAACAGCGCCAGCGCGGAAGCGGGCGGCTGCTTTTCCAGGCTGCTGAAGTCGTAATGCATGCGCGCCATGGTAAAGAGCTGCTTGCTGTCTTCGAGCTGCGCCGGATTGGCCGGGTCGGGGGCGACGAATTGCGCCTTGATCGCGCGCGCAGCGCGCTGGCCCTTGAGCGTAGGGCTCGACGCGGCTGCGCACGCGAGGAAAATGTCGCTCGGCTCGGGCCAGTTGTCGCTGTCGGCTCGCTTGAGCTGCTGCTCGAGCTGGGCGCTTACCTGGCGCGCCGGGCTGTTGCGCGAGGCGACCTGCACCCCGGCCTGGTCGAGCAGCGCGGTCGACGTTTCGGCATAAAAGCCGGTCTCGCAATCGATCAGGCGCGTGTCGTAGTTGTAGGCGGCGCGGCCCGCTTCGTCCGGCAGCCAGCCTTCGCTGCGGCTGCGCGGATAGCGGGTCGAGGAGGTGAGCAAGCCGTCGGTGCTGAAGACAAGCGACGTCAGGTGGATCGCGCGCGTATTGTCGGTGGCCGAGATCGGGAAGAACAGGTAATCGTCATCGGCGGCGTTGGCCAGCGGTGCGCCAACGAGCGCGATGAAGGCCAGTACACCTGCGGCAACTGGCCGTGCGGCGAAACGGAAAACGGTATTCGGGCAAAAAGGAATGATATTCTCCTGGGAGGAATGACAAGGTGCCGCCTTTGAAAACGGACAATCTTGCCTAGAATAACATCTTTCTTATTAAAAAATAATCCCCGACGCTGTCATTTCGCCACTATTTTTCCCTATACGGCTGCGGTGGACGGCGCGTCCCGCAAAGCCTCGCCAAAGTCGGCCAGCAGGTCGTCGATATCTTCGATGCCGACCGACACCCGGATCAGCGATTCGGCGATCCCCATGCTGGCGCGCCGCTCGGCGCCCATTTCGAAAAAGATCGTGTGCGCCACCGGAATGACCAGCGTGCGCGTGTCGCCCAGGTTACTGGCGGCGATACCAAGCTTGAGCCGGTTCAGGTAGTCGAAGCAATCGATGCCTTCTTTCAGCTCAAAGCTGAACAAGGCGCCATAAGCTTTGAACAGGCTGGAGGCCAGCGCGTGCTGCGGGTGCGACGCCAGGCCGGGATAATGTACGGCGGCCACGCGCTCGTCCGCTTCCAGCATGCGCGCCAGCGCCAGCGCATTGGACGAGGCGCGCTCCATGCGCAAGGCCAGCGTCTCGGCGCCCACGGCGATGTGGTGCGCCGCCTCGGGCCCCAGCGAGGCGCCAAAGTCGCGCAAGCCCTTGGCGCGCAATTGCACCATGCCCCACATCGGCTGCGGCTGGCGCTTGTAATTGGCCGCGATATTCGGATAAACGCTCCAGTCATAGACGCCGGTATCGGTCAGGCTGCCGCCCAGGGCGATGCCATGCCCGCCGATCGACTTGGTCAGCGCATTGACCACCAGGCCCGCCCCCACCGATTTGGGACGGAACAGGTAAGGCGTGGTCATGGTGTTATCCACCACGAACAGGATGCCGCGCTCCTTGCACAGCGCGCCGATGCGCGCCAGGTCCGCCACCTGCGTGCGCGGATTGGCGATGGTCTCGACAAATACGATGCGCGTCGCCGGCGTCAGCGCCGCCTCCACCTTGGCCACATCGGTGGCGTCGACAAAGGCCACGTCCACGCCCTGCCCCGCCGCCGTCTGCCACAGGCTGTTGGTGTTCCCGAACAGGAAAGCGGACGACACCACATGGTCGCCCGCCTTCAGCAGCGCCTGAAATACGGCGCCGATGGCGCCCATGCCGGTGGCAAAGCAGATCGTGGCCACGCCGTCTTCCATGCGCGTGACCTTGTCCTCTAAAGCGGCAATGGTCGGATTGCCCTGGCGGCCGTAGCGAAAGCCCGGCTCCTTGCCCTGGAAAACCGACGCCAGCTGGCGCGCGTCGGTGTAGCCAAAAGCGACCGAGGTATGCACGGGCTTGTGTAGCGAGCCGTGTTCGATCGGCTTTTGCCGGTCGTTGTGCAAAATCGTGGTCGTAAAGCCGTAGGTTTTTTTCTGGTTTTGCTCGCTCATGAAACTCCTTACTCGGCCGTGGCCAGGTTCAGGTTCAGCTGGGTGCGGGCCGCGTCTTCCAGCGGCGCGTCCTTCGGATGATTGCGCGCGTATTCCAGCTCGTTGAGGTAGTCCACCGTCACGTCGCCGGTCACGTAAATACCGTCAAAGCAGGAAGCTTCGAAGTTTTTCAGTACCGGGTTGACGTCCGAGATCGAGCGCTTGAGGGCGTCCACATCTTGGTACACCAGGGCGTCGGCCGTGATTTCGCGGCAGACTTCCTCGGTGCTGCGGCCATACGCGATCAATTCGTCGCGCGTTGGCATGTCGATGCCGTACACGTTCGGGAACAGCACCGGCGGCGCGGCGGAAGCGAAAAACACATTGCGCGCGCCGGCCTCACGGGCCATCTGCACAATCTCGCGGCTAGTGGTGCCGCGCACGATGGAGTCGTCCACCAGCAGCACGTTCTTGCCCTTGAATTCGGAAGCGATAGCGTTGAGCTTCTGGCGCACCGACTTGCTGCGAATCGCCTGACCAGGCATCAGGAAGGTGCGGCCGATGTAGCGGTTCTTGATGAAGCCTTCGCGGTATTCGACGCCCAGCTTGAGCGCGAGCTGGATCGCGGCCGGACGCGAGGAGTCGGGAATCGGCATGACGACGTCGATCTCGCCGTGCTGGAATTGTGCGCGCACCTTGTCGGCCAGGTACTCGCCCATTTTCAGGCGCGTGGCATACACCGAGGCGCCGTCGAGAATGGAATCGGGGCGGGCCAGGTAAACATACTCGAACGCGCAGGGATTGAGCGATGGATTGTCGGCGCACTGGCGCTCGTGGAGCTTGCCGTCGTTGTCGATGAAGACCGCTTCGCCCGGGGCGATGTCGCGCAGGAAGCGAAAGCCGATGCCTTCGAGCGCGACCGACTCGCTGGCGACCAGGTATTCGTTGCCCTGCTCGGTCTCGTTGACGCCGATGCACAGCGGACGGATGCCGAACGGATCGCGAAACGCCAGCAGCCCGTGGCCGGCGATCTGCGCAACCACGGCATAGGCGCCGCGCACGCGGCGGTGCACGGCCGCGACCGCCTTGAAGACGTTGTCCGGGTCGAGCGTCATGCCGGTGGTGGACTCCTGGATTTCGTGGGCCAGCACGTTGAGCAGCACCTCGGAATCGGAATCGGTGTTGATGTGGCGCCGGTCGTTGCGGAACATCTCGGACTTCAACTGGGCCTGGTTGGTCAGGTTGCCGTTGTGGGCCAGCGTGATGCCGAACGGCGCATTGACGTAGAACGGCTGCGCTTCTTCTTCGCTGGACGAGCCGGCGGTCGGATAGCGGCAGTGGCCGATGCCGGAATTGCCTTGCAACGAACGCATATTACGCGTGCGGAACACGTCACGCACGAGGCCGTTGGCCTTGTGCATGGAGAACATATTGCTATGACTGGTTGCAATTCCCGCCGCATCCTGACCGCGATGCTGCAACAGCAGCAAGGCATCATACAAAAGCTGGTTGACGGAATTATGCGAGACGACGCCGACGATGCCACACATGGTGCGCTCCTAGAGACTGAATGATGATAAAAAACTTAAAAGTTCACGTGCTGCGACAGGGCCGCAGGAAGAAAGGGTTTGACGGTGCGCGCCCCGGTTTCGGCCATCGGGCTCAGTAGCGCCTGGGTCCAGAAATCTTGCTTGGGCAAGGCGGTCATGCCGGCCACGATTACCGCCGCCAGCACAATGACAATCCCGCGCGCCAAGCCAAACAACCCGCCAAGTCCGCGGTCGGCCAGGCTCAAGCCACTGGCCTTGATCAGGGCATCGACCGCCAGCATCAACAGCCCCATCAACAGGCGCACGCCGATGAACAAGGCAATAAAGGCGACAATCAAGCGCATTGCGGCGCCCGGTATCACGTCCGGCAACAGGGGAGCCAATTGCGCGCCGAACATATTGGCAACGACAAAGGCGACGATCCAGCTGACCAGCGACAGTATTTCCTTGACCAGACCGCGCATGGTGCTGATGACGATCGACGCTGCCAGGATAAAGATGACCAGGTAATCGAAAATCGTCACGCCGCGCAGTTCCCGTCAGTCATGTTGCTATTAATGGGAGACGACGCTGGCCGACAGGCCCATTTTGGCCAGCTTGGGGCGGATCTTGTCACCCTCTTCCTTGCTGAACGGGCCGACGCGCACCCGGATCAGTTCGCCATTCGGGCTGGCGCCCTTTTTGGTAAAGGAGGCGACCCCTGCCGCCTTCAGTCTGGCTTGCAGTTCGTTGGCTTTGTCCTGGCTGGCCAGTGCGGCCACTTGCCAGACGATTTTCTGGCTGATTGGCGCGGCCGGCTTGTCTTCCAAAATCGCCATGGCGCGTTCGTCTTCGGTCCTGGCGTCCGGCTTGGCTTCGGCCAGCTTGACGGGCGGCTTGTCGACGGTCTTTGGTTCGACACGGGCCGGCTTCGGGTCCGGCTTGACTTCGGGCTTAAGTTCGGGCGTGAGATTGGGCTTAAGATCGGGCTTCAGGTCGGGCTTGAGCGCAACCGGGCGCACCTCGGCCACCTCGCGCGCAGGCGGTGCCGGATCGGCGGGGGGGACGAAGGAATTCGGCGGCGGCACAATCACCTCGCTTTTGTCGAGCGTCTCGGCAGCGGCCACAGGGGCCGGCAGCGGTTGTGCGGGCGCCCTGTCCTTGGCGGGAATACGAATATCGATGTCAGTGGCGAGCGGCTTGGGTTCGGAATCGAGGATCATCGGCAGGCCAACTGCGACCGCCAGCGCCAGTGCGATGGCCCCGACCAGGCGGCGGCGCGCGCGTTTTTTCTCGGGCAGCACCGGGTCAACTGCGGCGCGGCCATCTTTGGTGCGGCGGGCGGCAGGCTCGCCTGCGCTGGAAGCGCGCTTGGAACGGGCCCGCGCCCCGGCTGCGGCGTCATCGTCACGGGCGACGTAACTGCTGTCTTCGTCGGCAGCTTCTTGCTTGTTTTTATTGAGGAACGAGAACAAGCCCATGCGTTTTTCTTTAATGAAGTGAGGTTTTTCGGGCTGCCATCACGCCGGCGACGGTGTAGAAGGAGCCAAAGACCACAATTCTATCATTCTCCCCGGCCCGGCTCATTGCATTTGCAAAAGCTGCGGCCGGATCGGCAAAGCCGGCGACCGTGCGTTCGCCCGGTTTGGCGTCGCCCAGCGGCAATTGGCCGAGGCGCTCGACCAGGCTGGCCGCGCTGGCCGAACGGGGCGACGGCAGGTCGGCCGCGCACCAGTGGTCCACGTATTGCGCCATGGGCGCGATCACGCCGTCGATGTCCTTGTCTTGCATGACGCCAAACACCGCGTAGGTGTAAGGATGAAAACCCATATTGCCCAGGTTTTGCGCCAGCGCCGCGGCGGCGTGCGGGTTGTGGGCGACGTCCAGGATGACGGTGGGACGCCCCGGCAAGACCTGGAAGCGCCCCGGCAGCTCCACCACCACCAACCCGGTGCGGATATCCTGGGCGCCTACCGGCAGCTCCAGGCGCAGCACTTCCAGCGCGGCCAGCGCGGCCGAGGCGTTGAGCAACTGGTTGGCGCCGCGCAGGCTTGGATAGGCAAGCGAATTGCGGCGCTGCTCGCGTCCGCCGTAATTCCATTGCTGCTTGTCGCCCGAATAATTGAAGTCGCGCCCCAGCAGCCACAGGTCGGCGCCGATCGCCTCGGCGTGCGCCACCAGCGAGGCGGGAGGGACCGGGTCGCTGCAGATGGCAGCTTTGCCGGGGCGGAAAATGCCCGCTTTTTCAAAGCCGATTTTTTCGCGCGTGTCGCCCAGGTAGTCGGTGTGGTCGATGTCGACCGAGGTGACGATGGCGACATCGGCGTCGATCACGTTGACTGCGTCAAGCCGTCCGCCCAGGCCGACTTCAAGGATGGCCACGTCCACCTTGGACCTGGACAGCAGGTGCATGATGGCCAGCGTGGTGAATTCGAAATACGTCAGATCAATGTCGCCGCGCTTTTCTTCCACCGCGTCGAAGCTGGCGACCAGCGCTTCGTCGCTGGCCAGTTCGCCGTTGACGCGCGCGCGCTCGTTAAAGTCGAGGAAGTGCGGTTTGATGTACAGGCCCACCCGGTAGCCGGCGCGCAGCAAGATTGCCTCGAGCATGGCGCAGGTCGAGCCTTTGCCGTTGGTGCCGGCCACCATGATGACGGGACAGGCAAAGGCAAGGCTAAGGCGTTCCTTGACGGCGCGCACCCGCTCAAGGCCCATGTCGATATGGACTTCGGCGTGGCGCGATTCAAGCAGCGCGAGCCAGGCGGGCAAGGTGGTGGGAGTGGTGGGAGTGATGGACATGAGGAGAACCGGAGGAAGATATTGGCGGCTCATGGCGCAATGCGGACTTTGTCCTTTTGCGCCCTACGGTGCATTGCTGGCCGTAGGGCGCAAAAGCGAAGCGCATTGCGCCATGCGTGCCCGGATAAAACGAATGTTATGCGATCACTTCAACAGCCTGATCCTGCAGCAGCGCCAGCAAATGCGCGATTTCGTCGCGCATCTTGCGCCGGTCCACGATCATGTCGACCGCGCCCTTGGTGACCAAAAACTCGGCGCGCTGGAAGCCTTCAGGCAGTTTTTCGCGCACGGTGTTTTCAATCACGCGCGGCCCGGCAAAGCCGATCAGCGCCTTTGGCTCGGCAATGACCACGTCGCCCATGAAAGCGAACGAGGCCGACACGCCGCCCATGGTCGGATCGGTCAGCACGCTGATGAAAGGCAGCTTTTTCTCGGACAGCTTGGTCAGCATCGCGGTCGTCTTGGCCATTTGCATCAGCGAGAGCAAGCCTTCCTGCATGCGCGCGCCGCCGGTGGCGGTGATGCAGATGAACGGCACCTTTTGCTCAAGCGCGACCTGGGCACCGCGCACGAAGCGCTCGCCGACCACGGATCCCATGGAACCGCCCATGAATTCGAATTCAAAGCAGGCCACCACGACAGGCAGGCTCATGATGGAGCCGCCAAGGACGATCAGGGCGTCGGTCTCGCCGGTCGCTTCCATTGCCGCCTTGAGGCGGTCAGGGTATTTTTTGCTGTCCTTGAACTTGAGCGTATCGACCGGCAGCGTTTCCTGGCCGATTTCGTAGCGCCCGCCTTCATCCATCAAGCCGTCAAGGCGCGCGCGCGCGCGGATGCGCATATGATGGCTGCATTTGGGGCAAACATGGAGATTTGATTCGAGGTCGGTACGGTACAGTACGGCTTCGCACGATGGGCACTTGACCCACAAGCCTTCCGGCATGGTTTTACGGGAGGCAGCGTCGGAGCGCTGGATGCGGGGGGGCAGCAGTTTTTCTAACCAACTCATACATTCTCCTTCTGCGGCGATCTTCAGTGGTCAGTAGTTTAGCCTTTTAGCACCTGCTTGTCGAACATTAGCAAGGCAAAATTGCAATTATAATAACAATACCCGCATAAAACCAAGCGAAATACGCCCCACCGGCCGGTTGGACACCATGACCGGCCAGCAGTTCACCCATTCATCCGCCGCGAACGGCTTGAGCGCACTTACGTTAAGCTTGCTGACATGAACATACTCTCCCCGAAAAAACTGCTGCGCACCAAGTGGACGGCAGTCATCCCCGACAACAAGGAAAAGCACTTTATCGTCACCGCCGTGGTGCAGGCCGACCAGCCAGACCAAACGCCGGAGTGGATCGACCTTGAAGCGGTGCACAGCGGCGTCACGCGCCGGATCGGCTGGCGCGAATTGCGCGACGCATCGCTGTGGCGTCAGGGCTGGACCTGACGCCTGCCGCTGCCGAAGCTACCGAAGCTACCGATGCTACCTGCGGCCACGACTTTCTCAATTCCCGCGTCGTAGCGCCCGTTCGGCGCCCGTTCAGCGCGCGGCATCGAGCGCACTGCGAATGCCGGCCACAAAGCTTTGGACCGCGTCGAGTACCTGTTCTTTTGGCGTCGCTTCGATTTCCTGAATGATGCGGCTGCCGATCACCACCGCGTCGGCCACGGCCGCCACCGCCGTTGCCGTGGCCGCGTCACGGATGCCAAAGCCGACGCCGATGGGAATGCTGACGTGTTCGCGGATCGCCGCCAGGCGGCGCGCCACGTCTTCGGTGTCGATGTTGCCCGCGCCCGTCACGCCCTTGAGCGACACGTAGTAACTAAAGCCGCTGCCGAACTTTGCCACCTGTGCAATGCGCTCGGGCGTCGACGTGGGCGCCAGCAGAAAGATCAGGTCAAGGTCGTTGGCGCGCATGGCGGCGGCGAATTCTTCGCATTCTTCGGGCGGGTAGTCGACGACGATGGCGCCGTCGGCGCCGGCCGCGCGCGAAGCTTTAATGAAGGCCTCGGTGCCCATGCGTTCGATCGGGTTGGCGTAGCCCATCAGGACCACCGGGGTGCTCTGGTTGGTTTCGCGGAACTGGCGCACGTATTCGAGTACGTCCTTGGTGCCGATGTTAAATTTCAGGGCGCGCTCGCAGGCGCGCTGGATGACCGGGCCTTCGGCCATGGGGTCCGAGAACGGGACGCCCAGCTCGAGGATGTCGGCGCCACCGGCGACCAGCGCGTGCATCAAGGGCACCGTCATTTCAGGGCCGGGATCGCCGGCGGTGATGAAGGTGACCAGGCCGGTTTTGTTCTGGGACGCGAGGGCGGCGAAGGTAGGAGTAATTCTGGACATATTAAGTAGCTTTCTTGATGAATGGGGAGAGATCCGTAGGGCGGAAAAGCGTCAGGGCTGGGCGCCCCCCTTTTTCGCCATGAGCCGTCGAAACGCATGGCGAAAAAGGGGGGCGCCTAGCCCTATCGCTTTTCCGCCCTACGGTTGTACGGTTGTACGGTTCGTGATCCGTCTAACTCTAGCTGAAATCAAGCCCCATTCGCTCGGCCACCGTGTGCATGTCCTTGTCGCCGCGGCCCGACAGGTTGACCAGAATGAGCTTATCCTTGGGCAGCGTGGCAGCCAATTTGGCCGCATACGCCAGCGCGTGCGACGACTCCAGCGCCGGGATGATCCCCTCGATGTGGCAGCAGTCATGAAACGCCTGCAAGGCTTCGTCATCCGTCACCGACACATACTCGGCCCGGAACGAATCCTTCAACCACGCATGCTCCGGCCCCACGCCCGGATAATCCAGGCCCGCCGACACGGAATGCGTTTCAATGATCTGCCCATTTTCATCTTGCAGCAGATAGGTGCGGTTGCCATGCAAAACCCCGGGAAAGCCCGCCGTGAGCGAGGCCGAATGCTTGCCCGACTCCAGCCCTTCGCCGGCCGCTTCCACCCCGATCAGCTTGACATTTTTTTCGTCAAGATAAGGATAAAAAATCCCCATGGCGTTCGAGCCGCCGCCGATGCAGGCCATCACGTAGTCCGGCTGGCGCCCCGCCAATTCCGGCATCTGCACCAGGCATTCTTCGCCGATCACCGACTGGAAGTCGCGCACCATCATCGGATACGGGTGCGGCCCGGCTACGGTGCCGATGATGTAGAAGGTGTTCTCGATATTGGTGACCCAGTCGCGCATCGCTTCGTTGAGCGCGTCCTTGAGCGTCTTGGACCCCGATTCGACCGGCACCACGGTGGCGCCCAGGAGCTTCATGCGGTACACGTTTTGCGCCTGGCGCTTGACGTCCTCGCTGCCCATGTAGACCACGCACTCGAGCCCGAAGCGGGCGCAGATGGTGGCCGTGGCCACGCCGTGCTGGCCGGCGCCGGTTTCGGCGATGATGCGTTGTTTGTCCATGCGGCGTGCGAGCAGCGCCTGGCCGATCACGTTGTTGATCTTGTGGGCGCCGGTATGGTTCAGGTCTTCGCGCTTGAAGAAGATTTGCGCGCCGCCCTGCTGCTCGGACCAGCGCTTGGCGTGGTAGATGGGCGAGGGGCGCCCGACGAAATGCTTCAATTCATAACGAAATTCGTCGAGAAATTCTGGGTCGTGGCTATAGCGCTCGTACGCCGCAATCAGTACAGCGAGCGCGTGGCTCAGCGTTTCGGCGACAAAGGCGCCGCCGTAGGGGCCAAAATGGCCGCGCGCGTCGGGGAACTGGTATTCGGCAGTCTTGAACAGGGGTGCGGCCGGGGCGCGCTCAGGTGCTTCTTTCATGGTGTCTCTCGCTTTTAATGATGGTGTCGGCAGCCCGCACCGCCGCGGAAAACGCGGCGATTTTACGGGCGCATTTGATGCCCTTGCTTTCTTCGACACCACTGCTGATGTCGACCGCATAGGGACGTACGCTTACCACCGCGTCAGTCGCGTTTTGTACGTCCAAGCCACCACTTAAAACGACCCGAGGCGCGAGTTCTTTTGGAATGAGAGACCAATCAAAGACCTTTCCTGCGCCACCGTAGGCATCGACATAGGTATCGAGCAAAAGGCCCGAGAACAGTCGGCTGGCGGCGCGGTACTGCAGCTCATATTCTAGCAAATCGGCGCCGCTCGTGTCGGGCCGGACGCGAAACACGCGCAGGAAGGGCCGGTTCACGGCGCCGGCGATGTCGGCGCACTGCTGCGCGGTCTCGTCGCCGTGGAACTGGAGCTGGGCAAACGGCGCTGCAGCCGCCACCAACTGCACCTCACGGGCGCTGGCGTTGACGAACAAGGCGACGGTGCTGACAAAAGGCGGCACCTCGGCCATCAGCGCGCCGGCCTGCGCGGCAGTGACGAAACGCGGGCTCTTGGGATAAAACACGAAGCCGAGTGCGTCGGCGCCTGCGGCAACGGCGGCGCGGACGTCTTCAGGGCGGGTCAGGCCGCAAATCTTGATGCGTGTGCGTAGCATGTTTAGAACCAGGGTAATGGGCTGGTCGCGTCTTGCGGCAGTCCCCACTTGGGATCGTAATCGATTTTGGCCAGGTACAGGCCGTCGGGCATGAAGGTGGGCGCGGCCTCGCCGCGGTCGCGCCCTTCGAGCACGTCGCGCAGCCAGGCCGGCGTGTGCCGCCCCTGGCCCACATATATGAGCGAACCAATCAGGTTGCGCACCATGTGGTGCAAAAAGGCGCTGGCGCGCACCGTGAAGACGATCACTTCGCCATGGCGCCTGACGTCCACCGCGTGCATCAGCTTGACCGGCGTTTTGGCCTGGCATTGCGAGGAGCGGAAGGCGGAAAAATCATGGGTGCCCACCAGGCATTGCGCCGCTTCGCGCATCAGCGCCACGTCGAGCGGGCGAAAGGTCCAGCCGGCGCGGCCCACCAGCAAGGGTGAACGTACCGGGTTGTTAAACAGGACGTAGTGATAAGTGCGCGCAAAGGCGGAAAAACGGGCGTGGAATTCATGTTCAGGCAGGACCGGCAGTTCGTGCGCCCAGCGCACCGCGATCGAGTCGGGCAAAAAGGCGTTCACGCCCCTGACCCACGACTGCTTGTCGCGCGTCAGCTCCGTGTCGAAGTGGATGACCTGTTCGAGCGCGTGGACACCGGTATCGGTGCGCCCGGCACAGGTGGTGGACAGGGCAACGCGCGCAAACTTTTCGAGCGCGATTTCGAGCCTGTCCTGCACGGTATGTTTGTCTGGCTGCTTCTGGTACCCATTCCAGGCGGTACCGTCGTACTGGACACCAAGTGCTATCCGTTTCAATGTATGTCCAGTACCTTCAGTGCGTCAGGCCAGCTTGGCGCGCATATCGTTGGCCTTGCTGATCTGCTCGCCGCTGCCGCCCTTGATCACTTCGTCGAGCAGTTCGCGCGCGCCTTCCTTGTCGCCGATTTCCTGGTAGGCGATGGCCAGATCGAGCTTGGTCTCCATCTCCATGTGCATGGCCGACAGGTCGGCCGGGCTTTGCACCAGGGTGTCGCCGAAATCAGGCAGCGTGTTGCCCGACTCCTCGTTCGGCAAATCGAGATCGATACCCGACATGTCGAACTGCGGCGCAGCCTTGGTCGTCGACAGCGGCAGCTCGAAGTTCATCGCGTCCAGGTCGAGCGCATGGTCGGCATGGGCCGGCGTCGCCACTGGCGTTGCAGAAATATTGAAAGCATTGGCCAAGTCGCCCATGCCGCTCAGGTCATCCTTGGCTGCGTATTCGGCCGTGAAGTCGTTGCTCGCCAGGTCGGTGTCGATCTCTTCCATCGCCCGCGCATGGCTCACGCTTGCCGGCACCTTGGCGGGCGTGTCGAAGTCCATGTTGAAGTCCATGTCCATCGGCGCTTCTTCCTTGGCCAGTACCGGCGCTACGGGAGCCGAACCAGGCATGGCGAAATCCATGTCGGCGATATCGTTGGTCGTACCAAGCGTCGGCGCGGCCTTGGCCATGTCGACCGGCTCAAAACTCAGGCCGCCCAGGTCAAAGTCGAGCGTATTGTCTTCCGGGGCGGCGCCCGGTGCAACCACCACCGGCGCCGGCATTGCCGTCAAGTCCAGGTCGGCGTCGGACTGCTTGTTCAGCGACACCGCCGCCACCGTTGCTGCAGCGGCGACGGGAATGATGGTGGACGGACCGGCGTTCGCGGCGCTGGCGTATAGCGGATTGAGCGGATCGATCGACAGGCCGAGCGCGGCAGCCTGCGCCCACTCGTCGCCGCTGCCCTTGCTCATGCTGTACAAGTCGGTAGCCTGGGTTTCGAACGAGCGCGCGTCCTTGCGGGCGGCGTAGATCTCGAGCAGTTTCAGGCGCACCGGATAGCGCTCGGGGTGGGTGCGCAGCGCTTCCTTGAGAATTTCCTCGGCCTGGGCATCGCGGCCGTAGGCGATGTAGACGTCGGCTTCGGCCACCGGATCGACTTCGTTGGTGTCGAGCTGGCTGGCCGATGGCGCAAAGCTGGAGTTGAACACGCTGTTGCTGGTGTCCACGCTCTGGCCGCCCGTTTCGGCGAACAGCGAATGGGCCTGGTCGGTGGGCGCGCCCAGGATCGACGGTTCGTTGGACGACTTCATGTCGCTGCCGCGGCGCTTTTTCAGGCCCAGGGCGACGGCTACCAGCAAGCCCAGGCCCGCCAGCGCGCCGATGATCATCAGGATGTTATTCAAGATCCAGTCCACGATGCCAGGCGCTTCGGCGACGTCGCTGTTCTTTTTCAGTTCGGCCGCCGGTTTCGGCTTGACCGGACTGGCGCGCGGCGGCACGGCCGGCGCAGCCGGCACAGCTACTTCTGCCGGAGCCTGCACCACTGGCGCAGGCTCGGCAACCACAGGCGCCTTGACCGTTGCTACTGGCGCCGGCGGCACCACGGTGGCCACTTTGGCCGGCACTGGCGGCGCCACCGCGACCGGCGCCTTTTGCGCTTCGGCTGCGGCGCGGTTTTTCACCACCACCAGTTTTTCCAGTTCGCTGACGTTGCGCTCGAGTTCCTTGACGCGGGCGGTGGCGTCGGCCAGTGCTTTTTCCTTGGCGATGCGCTCTTCCGCGCCGGCGGTCTTGCCGGCGTCAGCCGGTGCCGCGGCCTTCGACAGCTTGAGCTTGTCCTGCGACGCATTGGCCGCGGTCGGGCGCTCTTCGACTTTCGAGGTGATCTTGCCGCCGGTGCTCTGGCTCGCTTCCTGCGCCTTTTCGGGCGCCGCGGTGGCGACCTGGCCGGCCAGCTTGTTGCGGTAAGCGTTAAAGTCGGCGGCGTGGGCGATGACGACACCGCGCGCTTCACCGGCGTTGGTGCCTTTGATGGCCGCGCTGTCGGGAACATTGAGAATCTGGCCCGACTTCAGGCGGTTCATGTTATTGCCGTTGAAGGCATCCGGATTGGCCCGGTACAAGGCGACGAGCATCATGTCGAGCGAGACGTCAACCGGCTTCAGGTTGGCTGCGATTTTGCCCAGCGAGTCGCCCTTTTGCACCTTGTATTGGGATGCGGCGCTCGCGCCTTCGGCCGGCGCGGCGGCGCGCTCGCGCTCACGGCGCGGGGCCGGGGCCGCAGCAGGTCGAGCAGGCTCGCTTGAGGTGGCCGGCGTGGCGCGCGTGGTCGATGCACCCTGGCGCGCAGGCGTGGTGCGCGAACCTTGCGAGAGCACGTCCACGGGCGCCGCCACTTGCGGCGCCTGGGCGCTGCGCAGTTCGGCCGGATCGAGCAGGAAGGTATATTCCCGCACCAGTTTGCCACTGCTCCAGCTCAATTCAAGCAACATGTCGACGAACGGTTCGTTGACCGGCTGCGACGAGGTGATCTTGATGAACTGGCGCGACCCGCGCTGCTCGACGACAAACCGCAGCGACAGCAGCGCCGGGCTGAATTCGATGTTGGCGACGCGGAAGGCGTCCACCGGCGCGAGCTTGGCGACCAGGCCTTTCGCTTCTTCGGCGGAGACGGACGTCAGTTCAATTTCGGCGTTCAATGGCTGTCCAAGTCCGGACATCACGGTGAGCTTGCCCAGGCCGGCCGCATGGGCCGACGAGGACAGTATCACTGCGCTGGCGACCGCGCCCGACAGTGTTTTCAACGCGAACGAAGTAATCTTGGAGCGAGTGTTTAAATGCATAGTTGGGGGCATTATGAGTTGACTGGCGAGAAGGCTGATTTCTCGGAAGTCTCAACATATCATCATGCTTTAGAGCATGCAAGCTTTTGGATGATAAGTAGGGGCTAAGTGCCTGTAAACGCGCAATTTGCAGCTTTCGGTCGCGCTGGGACCACAACTTGTGGTCCCAGCGCCAGCTTGCAGAAATTACAAGAATATGGAAGGTTTTGACAAGTTACTTGTCGAGGATAATACGAAGCATGCGACGCAGCGGCTCGGCCGCGCCCCACAGCAACTGGTCGCCCACGGTGAAGGCCGACAGGTAGTCGCCGCCCATCGACATCTTGCGCAAGCGGCCTACGGGAATGGTCAGGCTGCCGGTGACGGCCGCCGGCGACAGGTCGCGCATCGACGCTTCGCGCGTGTTCGGTACCACTTTCACCCACTGGTTGTTGGCGGCGATGATGTCGTTGATTTCATCCAGGGGCACGTCTTTTTTCAGCTTGATGGTCAAGGCCTGCGAGTGGCAGCGCATCGCGCCCACGCGCACGCACAAGCCGTCGACCGGGATCTCGCTGCTGCCGAAGGCGGCGCCCAGGCCGAGGATCTTGTTGGTCTCGGCGCCGGCCTTCCATTCTTCCTTGGACTGGCCGTTGCCCAGGTCCTTGTCGATCCACGGAATCAGGTTGCCGGCCAGCGGCACGCCGAACTGGCGGGTTTCTTCAGCCGACATGCCGTGCTGAGTGGCCAGCACCGTGCGGTCGATGTCCAGGATGGCCGCGGCCGGATTGTCGAGCAGCGCCTTGACAGATTGATTGATGGTGCCAAATTGGGTGAGCAATTCGCGCATGTGCTGGGCGCCGCCGCCGGAGGCTGCCTGGTAAGTCATGGAACTGACCCAGTCGACCAGCTTGTGCTGGAACAGGCCGCCCAGGCCCATCAGCATGCACGAGACGGTGCAATTGCCGCCGATGTAGTTTTTCACGCCGCGCGTCATCGCGTTCTTGATGACGTCGAGGTTGACCGGGTCGAGCACGATGACGGCGTCGTCGTTCATGCGCAGCGTGGAGGCGGCGTCGATCCAGTAACCGTTCCAGCCGGCCGCGCGCAATTTGGGGAACACCTCGCCAGTGTAGTCGCCGCCCTGGCAGGAGATGATGATCTCGCATTTGGACAGCTCGGTAATATCGGTCGCGTCTTTCAATGTGGTTTCATTTTTCGCCATCGCCGGGGCTTTGCCGCCCGCGTTCGAGGTGGTGAAAAAAACCGGTTCAATGTGGGCAAAATCACCCTCGTCCTGCATGCGCTGCATCAGGACTGAACCGACCATACCGCGCCAACCTACCAAGCCAACTAATTTCATCATGCTCTCTCTAGTATAAAAATGTGTAGAAAACTACGTCGTCCTCGCGCATGCGAAGACCCATAGAACCGACGAGTGACAGTTTCCATTATTCGAGCTAGTCACTGTAACGCATTGATTCCAAGAGAACTATTGGCATCTTGTCTATGGGTTCCCGCGTTCGCGAGGACGATGTAACTTTTTGCTGCTAGCCGAGGGCTTTTACCACCGCGTCACCCATTTGCTCGGTGCTCACCTTGGTCGTTCCCGCTTCAAAAATATCGGCCGTGCGCAAACCTTGCGCCAGCACGCTCTTGACTGCGTTCTCGATCCGGTCCGCCTGCTCGGTTTTATTGAACGTAAATTTGAGCATCATCGCGGCCGACAGAATCGTCGCCAGCGGATTGGCAATGCCCTTGCCCGCGATATCGGGCGCCGAGCCGTGCGACGGCTCGTACAGTCCCTTGTTGTTGGCGTCAAGCGAGGCCGACGGCAGCATGCCGATCGAGCCGGTCAGCATGGCCGCGCAGTCCGACAGAATATCGCCGAACATATTGCCCGTCACGATCACGTCGAATTTTTTGGGCGCGCGCACCAGCTGCATCGCCGCGTTATCGACATACATATGTTCGAGAACCACGCCAGGATAGTCGCGGTGCACGTCGGTGACGATATCGCGCCAGAACTGGAACGTTTCAAGCACGTTGGCCTTGTCGACGCTGGTCACGCGCCCATCGCGCTTTTGCGCGGCCTGAAAGGCCACGTGCGCGATGCGGCGGATCTCGGTCTCGGCGTAGCGCATCGTGTCGAAGCCTTCGCGCTCGCCCTTGAACGGGCCGTCGGGGCACTCGCGCACGCCACGCGGCTTGCCAAAGTAGATGTCGCCGGTCAGTTCGCGGATGATCAGGATATCCAGGCCGGATACCACTTCAGGCTTGAGCGTCGAGGCGCCGGCCAGCTCGGGATACAGGATCGCCGGGCGCAGGTTGGCAAACAGCGCCAGTTCGCGGCGCAGGCCGAGGATCGCCTGTTCCGGGCGCAGTGCGCGCTCCAGGTTGTCGTACTGGTAGTCGCCCACGGCGCCGAACAGAACCGCGTCGGCCGACTTGGCCAGCGCCAGCGTGGCCGGGGGCAGCGGGTGGCCGTGCGCGGCGTAGCCGGCGCCGCCGACCTGCGCGCTTTCAAGTTCGAACTGTTCGCCAAGGACGTTCAAGACCTTGACCGCTTGCGCCATGATTTCTGGGCCAATGCCGTCGCCGGGCAGGATTGCAATTTTCATGTGGTTCTTTTAAATGACGTTGGCCAGCCACGGCTGGGCGGCCAGGTGGCGCTCTTCAAAGGCGCGGATCTCGTCGGCGTGACGCAGCGTCAGGCCAATGTCGTCCAGGCCATTGATCAGGCAGTATTTGCGGAATTGGTCGATGTCGAACTGGTACGACAGCGAGCCGTTGCTGGTGGCGATGCGCTGCTGCTCCAGATCGACCACGAGGCGAAAGCCGGGAAAGGCTTTGACTTCATTGAACAAGTGATCGATCTGCGACTCCGGCAACACGATCGGCAGCAGGCCGCTCTTGTAGCAGTTGTTAAAGAAGATGTCGGCGAAGCTGGGCGCGATGATGGCGCGAAATCCGTACTGGTCGAGCGCCCACGGCGCGTGTTCGCGCGACGAGCCACAGCCGAAATTTTTACGCGTCAGCAGGATCGAAGCGCCCTGGTAGCGCGCCTCGTTCAACACGAAGCCGGGATTGAGAGGGCGACCGCTGTTGTCCTTGCCCGGCTCGCCGTGATCAAGATAGCGCCACTCGTCGAACAGATTGGGCCCGAAACCGGTGCGGTGGATCGACTTGAGGAACTGCTTGGGGATGATGGCGTCGGTGTCGACGTTGGCGCGGTCGAGCGGCGCCACCAAGCCTTCGTATATCGTGAATTTTTCCATGAGCTGTATAAGTAATTGATCCGCGTAGATGGTCAGCGCAGCGCGCGCACGTCGACAAAGTGGCCGCTGATGCCGGCCGCCGCCGCCATTGCCGGCGAGACCAGGTGGGTGCGCCCGCCCTGCCCCTGCCGGCCCTCGAAGTTGCGGTTCGAGGTGGAGGCGCAGCGTTCGCCAGGTTCGAGCCGGTCGGCGTTCATGGCCAGGCACATCGAGCAGCCCGGCTCGCGCCATTCAAAGCCGGCATCGCGGAAAATCTTGTCCAGCCCTTCGCGCTCGGCCTGGTCCTTGACCAAGCCGGAACCCGGCACCACCAGCGCCAGGCGCACGTTCGAGGCGCGGTGCTTGCCGCGCACGACCGCTGCAGCCGCGCGCAAATCCTCGATGCGCGAATTGGTGCATGAACCGATGAAGACCTTGTCGATGCGGATGTCGGCGATCGGCATGTTCGGCTGCAGGTTCATGTAGACCAGCGCCTTTTCCATCGCGTCGCGCCGCACGGCGTCCTTTTCCTGGTCCGGGTCGGGCACCCGCCCGTCGATCGACGTGACCATTTCGGGCGAGGTGCCCCAGGTGACCTGCGGCTTGACTTCCAGCGCGTTGAGGGTAACGACCATGTCGAACTGGGCGCCGGCGTCCGAATGCAGCGTGCGCCAGTAATCCACGGCGCGGTCCCAGTGCGGCCCGGCCGGCGAATACGGCCGGCCTTTGACGTAATTGATGGTGGTCTCGTCCACGGCGACCATGCCCGCGCGCGCGCCCGCCTCGATCGCCATGTTACAGACCGTCATGCGCCCTTCCATCGACAGCGAACGGATGGTCGAGCCGCCAAATTCGATGGCGTAGCCGGTGCCGCCGGCGGTGCCGATTTTTCCGATCACGGCCAGCACAATGTCCTTGGCGGTCACGCCGAACGGCAACGCGCCGTCGATCTGCACCAGCATGGACTTGGATTTTTTGGCCAGCAGCGTTTGCGTGGCCAGCACGTGTTCCACTTCGGAGGTGCCGATGCCGTGCGCCAGGCAGCCGAAAGCGCCGTGGGTGGAGGTGTGCGAGTCGCCGCAGACGACCGTCATGCCGGGCAGCGTGGCGCCCTGTTCGGGCCCGATCACGTGCACGATGCCCTGGCGCTTGTCGTTCATGTTGAAGTACGTCAGGCCGTAGCTTTTCGCGTTCGCGTCCAGCGTTTCAACCTGCAGGCGCGAGGTAGGATCGGCAATGCCGTCCTTGCGGTCGGTGGTGGGCACGTTGTGGTCGGCCACGGCCAGGTTGGCCGAGGTGCGCCACAGCGAGCGCTTCGCTTCGCGCAGGCCGTCAAACGCCTGCGGGCTGGTTACTTCATGGACCAAGTGGCGGTCGATATACAGCACGGTGGTGCCGTCGTCGTCGGCGCGCACCACGTGCGATTCCCAGAGTTTGTCGTACAGCGTTTTTATCATGATAGTTGGTGTCAGGCGAAGGCAATAATCGAGTACCGCATTTGATTATGCCATAATTGTGCACTGCGGTAGTACCTGCACCATGTTGATACTTTCGTTCCTTTTGATACGCTTTGACAGAAGTTTGTTCACTGGATGTATCACGTCAACAAACGAACGGTCATTTTCTTTCTTTAGTTCAATTTGAACGATGCCAGGAAAGCGTCCGTGGCGGCCGCTCCCTTGGCCGCGTCCGGCACCTCGATGCTGACCATGTAAAAATGCGTGCCGACCACCGCAAAGCGGGCCGCGCGCAGGCCGCCGCCCGGTGTGCCGATTTTGACCTGACGGCCTGTGGCGCCCTTGAGCAGGGTGGGCGTCGCTTCCATGAGCGTGCCATCCTTGGCCATCACCGAGCGCTGCATCGCGTCCATGACATCGAAGCGATTGTCGGGCATGCGGTCGTGATAGTCGATCGACTGCACCGTATAGACGTTGCCGCCAGCGGCCAGCTGGTACTGGTGCAGCTCGACCTCGCCCAATTGCTGGACCATGGCCGCCGGCAAGGCGACCTTCACGGGCACGCCGGGCAGCGCGACCGTAAATGGGTTGCCGGGCGGTGAAAACGGTACGCTGGCCTTGGCAGCAGCGGCGCTGCCGCGCGGGACGGGAAACGGCAGGCGGTTGTTGTACTTGCCCGAACTGGCCGCCCCAATCTGGCCGAACTGCAGCAGGATGAACAGCGTCGCGCCGACATTGACGAGCGTGGAGTTGGGGCCGGGCTGTTCGCCGTAGTCGTTCTCGCCATCGGTGCCGGGAATGAAGCAGTAAATGACCATCGACGCAATCCAGAAAACGACGAACAGCACGCCAAGCATGATCCAGTTTTGCAGCACGCCGCCGAGCAGCATCAGGGCGAAGGCGCCGGCCAGCCATTTGCCGCTCAGGTTCACGTCGTGCATGCGCAGCACCATCAGGCGCACCGAAAACCAGATGCAGGCCGGCACGCCGGCCACCAGCAAGGTCAGACCGAGCGCCTTGCTGGCCGGGACCAGCACCGCGGCAATGATGCCGACCACGGCCAGCGAGAGCATCACCGGAAACGAATAAGCGAGCACGCGCATGCGCCCCATGCGCCCGGCCAGCGAAAAGCCAAACATAGGCGGCGTTTCGGCCTCTTCCCAGTCGCCGCCAATGCCGCCCAGGCTGGCCGGCGGACTGTACACGCTGGCCGCGCTGGCATTCATGTCGACCCGGCCGAGCAGCCACTTCCACAGTGCGCGCTGCTCTTCAAATGCGCCGGCCGGCGCGCGCACGGTGATCGACGCGAGCACGCCGTCGGTCCAGATGCAGGCGACCAGATAGCGGCTCTCGCAGGCGTCGCCGGGAAAGGTGCCGGTAAATTCGGTCGCCATGCCCGTCACGCGGCCGCGCCAAAGTTCGCCTTCAAATGGGTAGGATTCGCCATCCTGGGTCAGGTATCGCATTTCCTGGCGCACCAGCGCCAGACGCATCTCGAGCCACTGCGCCATCGACAGGTTGGGGCGGTGAAAGCCGCTTGCCTCGACCGTGCAGGCGTGTTCGGTGCCGGTGAAGCGCAGGCCGGTGGCGGTGGCGCTCTCTTGCCAGCTGGCCGGCACAAAAAACTCGAGGCCGATTTTCGGCATCGTCACATTGCGCGGCTTGAGGGCGGCCACGTCCAGCACGCCGACCTGGTTGCGCGTGACGGGCGACGACTGCGGCGCTGCCTTGGCCAGCGTCAGGGTCGCTGCGGCCGGGGCCAGGGGCGCCAGGGTTGGAGCCGGAGCCGGAGCGGAATCCGGAGCTGAGGCCGGAGCCGGCAAACTACCTTGCTCGAGCGAAGGGAAGCTCGCCGCAGCCGGCTGCGCCTTTTCGGCGGCGCGCGCCCGGGCCGCTTCAATGCCTTTTCTGAGCCAGTCGACGCGGTCGCGGGCGATGGCAAAGACGCCTTCGCTGAGCGCAACCAGGATGCCCGCCTCGGCCTGCAAGCGGCGCACCACTTCGGCGCCCGACAAGGTCACCAGCGTATTGCCGCCGCCGACAACGAGACGCTCGCGCTGCTCTGAAATGCGGACCGCGATGTTGCCGTCGGCGTCGGCGTCTGCCAGCTGCAGCGTGAAGTTTTTCGGGTTGCCGTCGGCCGAGCGCACGATCGCCACAAAGAACCTGGTGTTGACAAATTTTTTCCACGCTTGCGTGGTGGAGCCTGCAGCCTGCGCCGCTGCCAGGACTTGTTCAAATGTTTCCGACGACATTACTTAACAACCTTCAATTATAGTTTTCAAATTGCAAAAAAAATACATGGCGATATTGCCATGTATTGAATAGCAATACAATCATAAAGTTGTTCGAAATTAATTTAGCAGCTGTCGGCCGCGCATGCCGCGCGGCGAGCCGGTCAACGTGTCAGTTGAGCTTGAAGGAATCGAGGAAAGCGTCGATCTCGGGCCCCGACTTCTGGCCATTGGCCGCCACCACCGCGACCATGCAAAATTTGCTGCCGCTAAAGGCAAAGCGCGCGGCGCGCACCGCCCCGTTGGCGAGTTGCACGCGCACTTCGCGCCCGGCCGCACTGCGCAGCGAGACCGGCCTGGCCTTGATCAGCGTGCCATCCTGGCCGACGATCGAGCGTTGCATGCCATCCATCGCCACGACCAGGTCGTCGGGCACGCGAGCGCCGTAATCGGTCGACTGCATGGTGTAGATGCGCTCGCCGATGGCCAGCTTGTACTGGTGCATGCGCAAGTCGCCCATCTGCTGGACCTGGTCGGGCGAGAGCTCCAGCTCTTCCGGCATGCCGGGCACATTGACGGTGAAGCTGTTGTCGACCGGGGAAAACGGTACGCCAGGGGCCAGTGGGGCGCTCGGCACCACGACGACAGGCGCGGCGGCAGGCGGCGGCACTGTCGCAGCGGGCGCGCGCGCGCTTGGCGCCATCTCGGTATCGGAGGCGCCTACACCGCCAAGCACCAGGTAAATGACGGCCGCGATGCCGACGGCGATCACGCTCAGCATGGCCGGCATGGAGGTGGCAAACGCGCGTGCGCCCGACGCACTCTTGCCGGCGGGCGCGGCGGCGCCATCATTCCATTGCGACGGCTCAAAAAACTCCAGGCCCGTCTTGGCCTGCTTGGGCACATGCAACGCGGCCAGCGCTTCCAGGGAACGGCGCACCGGCGCTGGCGCCGGCACCGTAACCGGGGCAGCGCTGCCGACCAGCTGCGCTGCCTGGACCGACAAC
Source organism: Massilia sp. TSP1-1-2 (assembly GCF_049896185.1). NCBI lineage: Bacteria > Pseudomonadati > Pseudomonadota > Betaproteobacteria > Burkholderiales > Oxalobacteraceae > Massilia > Massilia sp. TSP1-1-2. The sequence goes on along the minus strand of NZ_JAFCTU010000016.1, from coordinate 55,018 downwards.
ACCGGCAGCGGCGCGGCCGGAGCGGCCGCCTGCAAGCGCTTGCGGGTGGCCACGCGCGCCTGCGTCACTTGTATACCGCTTTGCAACCAAGCGACGCGCTTCCTGGACACCGTAAATACGCCGTCGCTCAGTTCGACCAGGATGGCGCCCTGGTCGCCTAGCCGGCGCACGATATCGGCCCCGGAGACGGCGACTACGCCATCGCCCTGGTGCTGGTCGATCCGGTCGCGCACTTCGGCAATGATGACGACCGGCTTGCCGTCGCCCGGATTGCGTGACATCGACAGCAAAAAATTTTTCGGGTCCTCATCCGGCGAGCGCAGGATGGCAACGAAAAACTTGGTCTTGATGAATTTCTTCCAGGCGGGCGTCAGCGATCCGGCAAGCTGCGCCGCCTTCAGAACCGGCTCGAACGTTTCAAGCAGCATGACTGTCAGCCTTCACAAAAGCGGGAAGGAATGGTTGCCACCGCACCGGGCAACAGCGCGGCGGCGCAAGATTCAGGCGGCAACCTTCAAGTTACCGCGGCAACCGTCCATCAGGAACGACAATCCTACCACCAGCACCAGCTCGCCCTCGGCCGAGCGCGCCGTGCCGGTGATGCCGTCGACCGTGATGGCGGTCATCGGCTTGATCACCAGGTCGGCCGTGCCGTCGACCGCAGCGACCGCCAGGATGTAGGGCTGGGGCGCAGCGACCACGATGCCCACTTTCTCCAGGCATGCATCGTAGCCGAGCGCGCCGGCCAGCGAACGCACCGGCAGCGGACGGCCCTGGTCTTTCAAGACCGGGGCGCCGCCCACATTCATGAAGCTGTCGGGCAACTCCACCACGCGCTGGACGACAGCCATCGGCAGCGCCAGCATTGCGCCCGAGGTCGACACCAGCATCGTTGGCACGATCGACAATTCGATCGGCAATCGGATGGCAAACTTGGTGCCGTGCCCGAGCGAAGACTCGATATGGATCGCGCCGCGGTTTTTTTCGACCGCAGTCTTGACCACGTCCATGCCGACCCCGCGTCCGGAAACGGAGGACGCCACATCCTTGGTCGAAAAGCCCGGCAAAAATACCAACTGATAAGCTTCCTCGTCGCTTTGGGCGCCGGATTCGTTGATCAAACCCTTTTCGATGGCTTTTTTGCGCAGGCGCACCGGATCCATGCCCTTGCCGTCGTCTTGCAGCACGATCATCACGCTGTTGGCTTCTTGCCAGGCCTTGAGCGAAATGAAGGCCTTGGCCGGCTTGCCGGCCGCGAGCCGGTCTTCGGGCGACTCCACGCCATGGTCCAGCGCGTTGCGCAACATGTGCACCAAGGGATCGTACAGGCTGTCGACGACGACGCGGTCCACTTCCGTTTCCGCCCCTTCAATGGTCAATTCGACATCCTTGCCCAGGTCCTTGGCCAGCTCGCGCACCAGGCGCGGAAACTTCTGGAACAAGCGCCCTACCGGCTGCATGCGGGTCGCCAGTGTGGCGCGCTGCAGCTCGGCCGAATAGCGCGAGGCGCGCTCGAGCGTTTCGCTCAGCGTTGCCATCAGCGTGGCGGCCACGCCTTCAAACTTGAACTGCAGCAGGCGCTCTAACAGTACGGCCGCCTGATTGGCAGCTTGCACGGATTCGCCCGCCACTTCCAGCAGCGCGTCGAGCTTGACGGCGTCGACGCGGATGCTGTCTTCCTTGACGGGTGCCGAGGCGGCCCGGAATTCCTGGACCTTCTCGTCGCGACGCTCCTGGCCGTCCCAGCCGGCCGGCTTGGCTTGGGCCGCTGCCCCGGCGCTTGGGGCGTGAGCCGGCGCATGGGTTGACCCCGTAGTTGGACCCGTAGTTGGGCCGGTAGTTGAGCCGGTAGTTGAGCCGATAGTTGAGCCGATAGTTGGGCCGCCGCTTGGCGCAGGCGCAGCGGATGCGGCAGCGTGCCTGTTGGCCGGAGTGTAGGTGCCCGGTGGCACCACCGCCATGAACATTGCTTCCCAGTCGAGGCCGTCAGCGCCGACCGAGGTGACCGGTAGTGCTTGCGCCACCGGCATTGCTGGCATCGCCGGCGTTGCCTGTTGGGCGGCCGGCAGCGGCGCCGCGGGTGCGGAAACGGTATTGCCTTCGATGGCGTTGACCAAAATGCGTTCCAGCGAATCGGGCATCGACGCCAGCTGCTCGGGCAAGGCGCCGTTCGACAGGTCGGTCAACTGGTCGGCCACGAAACCGGACGCCTGCAGCGCCGCCTCGATCGCGATCGGCGTTACCGGCGCGGCGCCCGTGCGCAAGGCGTCAAACAGGTTTTCGGTCAGGTGGCAAGCGGCCACCAGCGCCGGCAGGTTCATGAACCCGGCGCCGCCCTTAATGGTATGGAAAGAGCGGAACACCGCGTTCAGCGTTTCCTTGTTGTTCGGGTCACGCTCGAGGCGCAGCAAGTGCTCTTCTACGTTGACTGCAAGATCCATCGCCTCGACGACGAAATCCTTGAGCATATCGTCCATTAGAATCCCAGATCAGCTAAAAGATCGTCAACATTGTCCTGGTCGAGCGCCACCGACGGCAGCGCGGGACCTTGCATCAGGGCAGGCTTGGCTTGCAATTTGTCGCGTACGGCCGGTGGTGCATTGTCGCGCAGCAGCTGGGCCAGTTCGTGCTCGACCGTCTTGGTGATCGTGACCACCTTCTTGATCAGCTGGCCGGTGATGTCCTGGAAGTCCTGGGCCATCATGATGTCGAGCAAACGCGCTTTTTCGGCCTCGGTCGCTTCCGTCACCGCTTGCGCAAAGGAGCGCGCATCGCCCGCCAGGGTTTTGAATTCGTCAATGCTCAGCTTGCCGGCAAACAGGTCGGCCCAGCGCGCTTCCATCGCTTTCGACTTTTTCGACAGCACGTCCTGGGCCGGCATGCCTTCGTCGAGCGTGTTGAGCACTTTGTTGGCGGCCTGTTCGGTCAGGCTGGCGACGTATTCCAGGCGGTCCTGGGCGTCGGTGATCTGGCTCGACGCTTCATTGAGCGCCTTGTCGTAGCCCAGTTCGCGCAGCGAATCGTGCAGCAGGCGCACAATGCCGCCCAGGCGCTCGAACATCGGCTTGTCGGCGGCGTTGACCTCGGCGCCGTCGGCGTGCGCGGCCGATTCAGCTGCGACAGCAGGTTCGGCTGCGGCCGGTGTCGGGGCGGGCGCGGAAGGCGCCACGGCCACCAGTTGCGGATGGGCAGCGGCGACCTGGTCAAACAGGGCGTCCATGTCATCTTCGGCGCTGGCGGGCGCGGCGGCCGGTTGCGCTGCAATTGCGGTATCTCGTTGCGCAGACACTTCATCGAACAGTGCGTCGAAATCATCAGCGGCGTCGGTCATATCCCTGCTTCTCCATAATATTAAATGTCGCGGTGGTCCAGAATGATTTGTGCCTTGCGAGTTTTTGGCAGAGCATGACCCGTGGCAACTTTTTGCCGCGTTCATGCGAGTGTAGCAGTGCTATGCGGCTGCGGTAAATCACTGTGCGGTCCCGGCCCCCTAATCAGGTCAGAAACTTGTGAGCACGACAAGCAAAATGTGTCTTTGCGGTCAAAATGGCGTCAACATCTGTTGTATTTCGTAATCGTACCATCGCGACGTCGGGAATTTTGGCGCGCCTGAGTAATAAATTTCGCCCCTGCACGCGCTGTTTCTCAAGACGGAGTTTGATCCGTATCAAACGTTTGCGCTCTATCAATAGTCAGAAACCCTGGAAAACGGGAAAATGTACCTAAACTCTGGGAGAAATGCAGCATGTACCAAAAAATTCTGATTACCACGGATGGCTCGGCAGTCTCGCGTCACACCGCGTGCGCGGGGGTGGAGTTTGCCCGCCAGATGGGCGCGCAGGTGCTGGTGCTGTATGTGGCGCCTTCGTACCAGTACCCCGTGTATGTCGAGATCGTGCCGCCGGCCTATCCCAGCGAGGAAGACTACATAGCCCACATGCGCCGCGTGGGCGACGAGCACACGGGCGCGGTGGTGCAGGCGGCGCGCAAGGCCGGCCTGGTTGCCGACGCCATGACGGCGTTCGCCGATTCGGCCGGCCTCAAGATCGACGAGATTGCCGACAGCGAACGCTGCGACCTGATCTTCATTGGTTCGCACGGGCGTAGCGGCTGGGGACAGCTGTTGCTCGGCAGCGTCACCAACAAGGTCCTCTCGCACACGACCAAACCGGTGCTGGTGCACCGCTTGATCAGCGAACCGGGCAGCTAAGCGGGCAGCTAGCGGGCAGCTAAGCGGGCAGCTAGCGGGCAGCTAAGCGGGCAGCTAGCGGGCAGTTAAGCGGGCAGCTAGCGGGCAGCTAAGCGGGCAGCTTGGCGTCATAACTGTTGCGTTGCTGCCAATTCCACCGTAGGCTACGGGTGTACTTACATTTTTACAAGTTAGTAACTAACAACCGGTAATAATCGGATACTCCACACTGCCAGATTGCCCACTTATGATACGAATAGTAGTTGCCGACGACCACACGATCATGCGCGAAGGCCTCAAACGCATTCTCGACGGCGCACTCGATATCGACATCGTGGGCGAAGCCACCAATGGGTTCGAAGTGCTCTCGCACGTGCGCCAGGGCGGCTTCGACCTGCTGCTGCTGGACTTGTCGATGCCCGGGCGCAGCGGCGTCGACCTGATTCGCCAGATCAAGAGCGAAGCGCCCAAGCTGGCCATCCTGATCCTCACCATGCACGAGGAAGAGCAATACGCGGTGCGCGCGATCCGCGCCGGCGCCCAGGGCTACCTGACCAAGGAGAGCGCGGGCACGCAACTGGTGGGCGCGATCCGCAAGGTCGCCTCCGGGCGCCCGTACATCAGCACCGAAGTGGCCGAACAGCTTGCGCTGAACATCATGACGCCCAACGAGCAACTATTGCACAAGCAATTGTCCGACCGCGAATTCGAAGTTTTCTCCCTGCTCGTGGGCGGCAAGTCGATCACCGAAATCGCCAACGGCCTGCACTTGTCCGTCAAGACGGTCAGCACCCACAAGACGCGCATCATGCAAAAAATGGGCATGACCTCGCTGTCCGAAATGGTCCAGTACGCGGTGGCGCACCGTTTGCTTTCCCCATTTCGTTCATGAAGCAAAGCGAAGATTTTTAGACAACATCCGTGCAATTTCGTGCGGACAAACGTCAATCGAATGCTTTCGCCAGGTATTTGCCAAGCGTTTTTCCGCCACGCCGTTCCGCCCCCTCCCCCTATGACAATGCCAACGTTTGTTAGGATTCATCCTACAAAGGCCCGCCATATCCTACTCCCAGATTCAGCCGTCGCTGATATCAATACCGGACTCGAGTTGGCATACTAAATCCAACGATTCGGGCTTTCCTGCGGTTCACTTTCAACGACGCAAGCTATCCCAGCCGTGCTGTTCCATCACTTTCAAAGCTCCGGTCGCGGCATCACAGATCGTTGTTTTAGCCCGTGATTGCCGCAGCTTGAACCTAAAAGTTTTTTCACCTGGAGATGAGCATGCTGTCCACGCCAACGTCAGATAACCGTACCAACCCCTCGTCGACCCTGCATTCCTCACCCATGGAAGCCGGTCGCCAGCGTCAAGGCCGCCTCTGGTCCAACCTCAAGGAAGTGTGCGACTTGCTGCACATTACCGCCGCCGTGTCCGTTAACAGCGAAGAATTGCTGTTCCAGCATGTGCAGTTCAAGACGGGGCAGCGCGTGCACACCATCGGCCAAGCCTTCGATACGCTGTACATCGTCAACTCGGGCTTTCTCAAAACCGTCCTGATCGACGAATTCGGCAACGAGCAGGTGCTCAGCTTTCCCATGAAGGGCGACATGCTCGGCGTCGACGGCATTCACACCCGTCATTACGCCTCGGAAGCGGTCGCGCTGTCCGATTGCGACTTGATCTTGCTGCCATTCAAAAAACTGACCGCGCTCGGCCGCGTGCACCTGGAACTGGAAAACGTCATGTACGGCGTCATGAGCCGCGAACTGGTGCGCGAACAAGCCATGATCGGCATGCTCGGCGCCCTGTCGGCCGAAGCGCGCGTGGCCCGTTTCCTGGTCTCGCTGGCCGACCGTTTCGCTGCCATGGGTTACTCGAGCAAGCTGTTCAACCTGCGCATGACCCGTCACGAAATCGGCAGCTACCTGGGCTTGACGCTAGAAACGGTGAGCCGCACGCTGTCGGCTTTTAACGAAATCGGCCTGATCACCGTCGACCAGCGCACCATCGGCATCAAGGACGCCGAAGCGCTCAAGACGCTGCGTCGCCTGCCGCCTTCCCGTTCGCGCGCCAAGGCAACGGCGAATGCCGCCGCCAAGGCCAAGGCCGAGGCCGAAGCGGCAGCCGGCAACGACCAGTCACTGGCAACGACGATTTGACCCCAGTGCTCAAACAAAAACGGCGCCCCAAAGGGCGCCGTTTTTTATTCAAGCGACAGAATTGGCAGATCGCGCTTAGCCCGGATCGCGGGCCAGTACGCCGTTGTTAACCTTGACCTTTTCGCCTACGCGCAGACCAGGGTCCTGCTCATACGTCACCGTCTGGGTACCGGCATTGGCGAAACGGACCACGACTTCGTAATGCTGGGTACGCTTGGCATTACGCTCGATGTTGCGGCCGATATACGCGCCGCCCAGTGCGCCGGCGATTTGCGCCGCCGTTTTGCCTTTGCCGTCGCCGATCTGGCTGCCGATTGCCGCGCCGATCACGCCGCCGCCGATGGTGCCGAGGTAGCTGCCGTCGCCATCCACCTGCACCACGTTGACCGTTTCAACCACCGCGCAATTGCCGCAATAGCGCGGCACGGCCGTGACCGTCATCGGCGTCGTGCTTGCCAGCAGCAGTGGTTTGTTCAGCTTGCTTGTCGCGACACGGTTGCCGACGCGCAAATTGGCCGTCACGACACTGTTCGACGCGATGCGGTCGGTGCGGCGGATGATGTATTCGCCGGCATACTCGCCCGGCTTAACTTCCGGCAAGAAGAACACGCCCTTGGCGCCTTCGATCGCCATGTCGACCTTGGCGCCCGGGGTGCCGTAGACCATGAAGTTCAGTTCATTACCCGGCGTGAGCTGGGTGTCGCCGCGCACGTCGAAACGCTCGATGCGCGGGGCGCCGTCATTGGTGGCGTACTGACCGCGGTCGTTGCGGCGCTCGCCAGGGCCGCGCTGGACCGACTCAGCCAGCACGCCGCTGGTGACAAGATTACCCACGCGCAGGTTGGCCGTGACCTGGCTGTCGGCCGTAATGCGGTCGCGGCTGCTGATGGTGTAGGTGCCTTCGTATTCGCCCGGATCCACTTCGGTCAGGTTCAGATTGCGCGTAGCGCCCTTGATGTTCAGGCTGGCGCGCCCGCCGGGCGTGCCGTACAGCTTGAAGCTCAGTTCGGCGCCCGGCACCAGGCGGCGCACTTCGTCGACTTCAAAGCCGCGGATGCGCGGCGCGCTCACGGTGGTGGCAGTCTGGTATTGCTGCGCTTGCGCAGGCGCGCTGACGAGCGAGATGGAAAACATCGGAACAACGGCCATCAGCCCGGTGAATAGTTTTTGTGAGGTTTTGATGATGCTCTCCTTGAAAGGTTAAACGGCGGTGCCGGATCTTTCCGACTCTCAACAGTAAGGTACGCTGCGCATGCATACACGTCAGTACGTTAGCGTACAGAGTGCACGGCCTCGCCTGAGCTGACATAAACGTGCTCACCGGCACTTGGGTTGACCGGGTGGCCGCCGGTAAAGGCGCCGAACGATGGCAGGATCATGCGCGTCGGGCCTGCCAGAAAACAGGGCAGTCGCAGTGAATCGAGCCGGCTCGACAGGATATACACCGGATGCACGTGCCCGGCCAGCACATAGCCGGGCGCGGCAATGTCCGGGTGGTGGCAAAAGGAAAAAGCGCCCACCGTGTGCGGCTCGTCGGCCATGTCGATGGCGAGCGCGGCGGCCGGATCGCCGGCGCGCAAATCGTGGTTGCCGCGCACCAGCGTCAGCCGCAGCTTGCTGTTGCGCTGGCGCCACGCCAGCATGGCGGCTAACGTTGCCGGCGCGTGCGCCGCCCTGGCGTGCAAAAAGTCACCCAGGAAGACAATTTCCACGGTGTCATGTTCGGCCATCAGCGCATCGAGCGCTTCCAGGTTCTGGGTGGTGGTGCCGCGCGGAACCGGCACGCCCTGCGCCCGAAACGACGCCGCCTTGCCAAAGTGGATATCGGCGATCACCAGCATTTTGCGTGCCGGCCAGTACAGCGCTTTTTCCGGCAGCAGCAGCACGGGTTCGCCCGCCAGCACAATCTCGCGTCCATTCAAGGCGTGGCCGCCTTTTCCAGCTCGCGCAGCATGCGGCTGACGCGGTCCGACAGTTTTTCGGTGGTCAGCTTTTCGCGGAAGCGTTCCACCATCAGCGCAAAGCCGAAGGGCGTGGCGCGCAGCACGGCGCAATGCGCCACGGCGCGGCCATGCAGTTCGGTCAAGGTGTCGCGCAGGCGCGTCAGTTCGAGTTCCTGCTCCATCACTTCGCGCTGCGCTTGCGTGAGCAGCAGGTTGCCCGCGTCGTGCTTGCGAAAGACTTCAAAAAACAGCGACGACGAGGCCTGTACCTGGCGCGCGCTTTTCGGCTGGCCCGGATAGCCCTGGAACACCAGCCCGGCGATGCGCGCCACTTCCCGAAAGCGCTGCTGCGACAACTGCGTCGCGTTCAAGCTTTCCAGCACATCTTCCAGCAGAGCCTCGGTGGAAAAAAGCGCCACGCCCGCACCGGTGGGCGCATTGAACACGCGTTCCCAGGCCACCGGTTCCCCCGCCAGCAGCTCGAAACCATAGTCATTGATCGCGATCGAAAACGTGATCGGCTGCGTGCGCCCGATCCGGTAAGCGAACAAGGACGCCAGGCCCATGTGCACCGAGCGCCCCGCGAATGGATAGACGAACAGATGATAGCCCTCGCGGCTTTTCATGCTCTCGACCACCAGCGTGTCGATGGTGGGCAGGGCCGACCAGCGCTGCTGGATCTCGAGCAGCGGCTTGATGGCCTGCATTTCGGGTCCCGCAAAGATGCCCAGCGCGGCCTGGCGCAACTGTTCGAGCGCGGCGTGCGCAAGCTCGGACGACATCGGCATCTTGGCGCCCTGCCAGCGCGACACCGCCCCGCGCGCCCCGCTGGCGCGCTTGACGAAGGCGGTCATCTCGTGGACCCGGATAAATTCAAGGATGCGCCCTCCGAACAGGAAATGGTCGCCCGCCTTCAAGCGCGAAATGAACGACTCCTCCACGCTGCCGATGCGCCCCCCGCTCATGTACTTCACCTGCACGCTCGAGTCGGACACGATGGTGCCGATGCCCATGCGGTGGCGCCGGCCAAGCGCAATGCTCGGCACCCGGTACACGCCCTCTTCGTCGGCGACCACGCGCTGGTATTCCGGATAGGCGACCAGGCTCTGGCCGCCGCGCACGACAAAGTCGAGCGCCCACTGCCATTCTTCCCAACTCAGGTGGCGGTACGACCAGGCGCTGCACACTTCCTTGTACAGCGCATGCGCGTCGAAGCCCCCGCCCAGCGCCACCGTCACCAGGTGCTGCACCAGCACGTCGAACGGCTTGTTGGGCACCAGGCGCGCCTCGATGCGGCGCGTGGCAACCGCTTGCCGGGCGCCGGCCGCCTCCAGGATTTCAAGGCTGTGGGTGGGCACCAGCGTCACGCGCGAGACGCGCCCCGGCGCGTGGCCGCTGCGCCCGGCGCGCTGCAGCAAGCGCGCAATGCCCTTGGCGCTGCCGATCTGCAGCACCCGCTCGACCGGCAAAAAGTCCACGCCCAAGTCCAGGCTGGCAGTGCACACCACTGCCTTCAGTTCGCCCTTTTTAAGTCCTGCCTCCACCCATTCGCGCACCTCCCGGTCGAGCGAGCCGTGATGCAGCGCGATCAGGCCGGCCCAGTCGGGGCGCGCCTCCAGGATGTTCTGGTACCACAACTCGGACTGCGAGCGCGTATTGGTAAACACCAGCGTGGCGTTGTAGGCCTCGATCTCGGCGATCACCGGCTGCAGCATCGCGATGCCCAGGTGCCCGCCCCACGGAAAGCGCGACACATTGGCGGGAATGAGCGAGTCGACCCGGATCTCCTTGCGCAGGTCGCCCTCCACCAGCACGCCCTGGCCAACGCCGAGCAGCACATCCTGCGCCTGCGCCAGGTTGCCCATCGTGGCCGAGAGGCCCCATACAACCAGCTCCGGGCGCCAGTGGCGCAGGCGCGCCAGCGCCAGCTGCACCTGCACGCCGCGCTTGCTGCCCATCAGCTCATGCCACTCGTCGATGATGATCATGTCCAGCTGTGCAAACTGCACCGCCGCCGTGGCATGGCTAAGCAGCAGCGACAGGCTTTCGGGCGTGGTGATCAGCGCCGAAGGCCAGGCTTTGGACTGGCGCGCGCGCTCGGCGGAGGTGGTGTCGCCGGTGCGTGCACCGATCGTCCAGCCGGGCGCCAGGTCTTTGGCGGACGCTTCGAGCGCGCGCTGGGTGTCGGCCGCCAGCGCGCGCATGGGCGTGATCCACAGCACGCGCAAGCCACTCGACTTTTTCTGCTTGACGAGCGCACCGCGCAGCAGCGCCGCAAACCACACGGCGTAGGTCTTGCCGGCGCCGGTATTGGCGTGCAGCAGGCCCGATTTGCCCGCCACGGCCGCCTTCCACACGGCGCGCTGGAACGGGAACACTTTCCAGGCGCGCGTGGCGAACCAGGCGTCGACCGCTTGCCCCATCACCGACTTGCTCATGCGCCGGCAGCGGCCAGCAGGCCCTTGAGCGTGTCAAGCGTATCAGCCTGGGCGACGGTCTTGTCGTCGCGGCGGCGCAAGATGCGCGGAAAGCGCACGGCAATGCCAGCCTTGTGCCGCGTCGAGAGCTGGATGCCTTCAAAACCAATTTCGAACACCATGGTCGGCTTGACCGAGCGCACCGGTCCGAATTTTTCAATCGTCGTCTTGCGAATCGCATTGTCGACAATCTTGATCTCGGCGTCGGTCAGCCCTGAATACGCCTTTGCGAACGGCACCAGCTTCAGTTCGCCAGTTTCATCGGCATCCCACACCGCGAACGTGTAATCGGTGTACAGCGAAGCGCGCCGCCCGTGCCCGGCCTGGGCGTAAATCAGCACTGCGTCAATCGCGTACGGCTCGACTTTCCACTTCCACCAGGTGCCCACATTCTTGGTGCGGCCTACCCCATACTGCGCGCTGACGGCCTTGACCATCAGGCCCTCCACGCCGCGGGCGCGCGACTCGGTGCGGATGGCTTCGAGCTCGCTCCAGCTGGCCGCGCCAATCAACGGGGACAGGCGCAGCTGTGGCCTGGCTGCTCCCTTGACCAGCGCTTCGAGCAGCACGCGCCGCTCGTGCTGAGGCAGCGCGCGCAAGTCCACGCCCTCTTCCTCGAGCAAGTCGTAGGCGACCAGCACGGCGGGCAGTTCGCTCAGCATCTTGGCCGAAATCGTCTTGCGCCCGATGCGCTTTTGCAGGTCCGCAAATGGCGCAGGGGTATCGGTATCGGTCCAGATCAGCACTTCGCCGTCGATCACCGTCCCTTCCGGCAGCGCCAGCGCAGCCAGCTCCGGAAAGCGCTCGGTGATCAAGTCTTCGCCGCGCGACCACAGATAGTTCTGCCCGCCGCGCCGCACCAGTTGCGCGCGGATGCCGTCGTACTTCCACTCCACCTGCCAGTCCTTCAGGTCCCCCAGCGCACCCGGCTCGCCCTGCAGTTGGTGGGCCAGGAAAAACGGATACGGCTGGCCGCCGCGCAGCTGGTGTTCCTGGTCCGACTGTTGCGCGATCAGTTGCAGAAAGCCCGCGGCGGTGGGGCGCACGCTGCCGTCGGTCCAGCCCATCAGGCGCTGGGCAATGACTTTGCTGTCCACCGCCGCCACTGCCGACAGCGCGCGCGTGACGAGCAGCTTGGACACGCCGACCCGAAAGCCGCCCCCGATCAGCTTGACCAGCAGGAAGCGCTCGCGCCAGTCCAGTTCATCCCAAAAGCCGAACAGCGCGCTGCGGATCGTCGCCGGATCGGCGCCGCGCAAGGGGCCGATGCGCTCCTGCATCCACTCGGCCAGGCCGATATCGCTGCGCCTGGTGGGCGGCGGCAGGATGTGGGCAATGGTTTCGGCCAGGTCGCCCACGGCGTTGTACGACTCGTCGAACAGCCATTCGTCGAGCTGCGCGTACTCGACCGCGAACTGGCGCAGCAGTTTGGACGGCACTGCCTGGCGCGGCTTGCCGCCGGCCAGGAAGTACACGGCCCACGCCGCGTTCTCCGGGGCGGCGCTGCCGAAGTAGCCTTGCAGCGCTTCGAGCTTGCGGTTGGTGGCGGTGGTCTCGTCCAGTTCCGTGTAGAGGCGGGCAAATTCACGCATCGTTTTCCTCGGCGGCGGGGACCGCGGTGGCGGGCACGGCGGCCACGGCGGGCACGACAATCTCGCCGGCCGCGCCGTTCTGGTCCTCATCCTCGTCGCCGTACTCGGTGTCGAAACCACTCGCGTCCAGCCCTACCTGGCGCAGCCAGCGCACCATGATGGGAATCGAGCCGTGGGTGACAATCACGCGCGGCGCCCCGGTGGCGCGAATCGCGCTCATCAAGCCGGGCCAGTCCGCATGGTCCGACAGGATAAAGCCGCGGTCCACGCCGCGCCGGCGGCGCGCGCCGCGCAGCTGCATCCAGCCGCTGGCAAAGGCGTCGGAATAGTCCCCAAAGCGCTTCATCCACGTGCTGCCCCCGGCGGACGGAGGTGCAATGACGATGGACCGTTTGATGTCGGCTTTCTCGACCGCCGTCACCATCACGGTGGGCGGCAAGGCCACGCCGGCCTCGCGGTACACGCGGTTGAGCGGCTCGGCCGCGCCATGGCAAATGATGGGGCCGATTGACGGATCAAGGCCCGACAGAATGCGCTGCGCCTTGCCAAAGGCGTACGCAAAAATGACGCTGCAGCGTCCCTCGGCCGCGTTCTTGCGCCACCAGGCGTTGATGTCGTCGAAAATCTCCTGCTCCGGCTGCCAGCGGTAAATCGGCAAACCGAAGGTCGATTCGGTGATGAAGGTGTCGCAGCGCACCGGTTCGAACGGCACGCAGGTGCGGTCCGGCTCCACCTTGTAGTCGCCCGAGGCTACCCACACTTCGCCGCGGTGTTCCATGCGCACCTGGGCCGAGCCGAGCACGTGGCCGGCCGGATGCAGCGAAATTTTCACGCCATTGTGCTCCACCGTCGCCCCGTACTCGAGGCCATCGATATGGATCTCGCCCAGGCGCGAGCGCAGCACGCCCACGCCGCTGGCGGCCGACAGGTAATGGCCGTGCCCCACGCGCGCATGGTCGCCGTGCGCGTGCGTGATCACCGCGCGCTCGACCGGGCGCCACGGATCGATGTAGAACTGCCCCGGAACGCAGTACAAGCCTTCCTTGCGAACGACGACCATGTCTGCCATACGCTGCTCCTTATGCCAGGGTGACAAAGTCAGCCAGGAGGGTCCTGGTGCTCTGGTCGGGAAAGCTGATGGTGACCTGGTCGGCAGCCACGCTCATGACGGTGCCTTCGTCAAACTTGGGCACCTTGACGCGCGCGCCAGGTTCGAACAAAGGCGCGCTCTCCCTCCCTTTGGCGCAGGTGTCGAATTCATCGTCGCGGATTTCGATCTCGGCAACCGCCGGCGGGTTGAGGCAATTGTCGCACTTGCAGCACTTCTCGAAGCCGTCGACTTCATCGTTGAAGTAATCGAGCAGCACCTTCCAGCGGCAAAAGCCGCTCACCGCGTACGACACCATCTGCTCGAGCGCGGTGCGGTCGCGCTCCTGCTTTTGCGCGTACAGGCCGGCCAGTTCCTCGAACAGCGCGGCGCCCGGCTCGGCCGAGGAGACGAGATATTCAAGCTTGCGGTTCTGGCGCAGCAGCTTGCCGTCCTTGAGGAGCTTCAGGCAAACCTTCAGCTTGCTCGACGCCAGCTCGTCCACCGCCGCCTCGATGGCGGCCGAAGTCAACTTGCCTTCGCCGGCCATGCCGCGCACCAGCTCGTAAATCATTTTCAGGTCGTTCGAGCTTGGGTGATGCTTCACCAGGAAAAACTGCTGCAAGCGCTTGTCATCCCGGAAGTACAGCAGCGTGCAGTTGGCGTCGTCGCCATCGCGCCCGGCGCGGCCGGACTCCTGGTAATACGCTTCCAGGTTGGCCGGCAGCTGCAGGTGGATCACGAAGCGCGTATCGGGCTTGTCGATGCCCATGCCAAACGCGTTGGTGGCGACCATGACGCGCTTTTCGCCCACCATGAACAGGTCCTGATTGGTTTTGCGTTCGCCCGCGGCCAGCTTGCCATGGTAGATGGTAACGCTTTCGCCGGCAGCTTCGAGCAGGGCGAGCATTTCTTCGGCCGCCTTGACGGTGGCGGCGTAGACGATGCCCACGCCGCGTGCGCCTTGCACCAGTTCGCGCGCGCGCGCAAAGCGCTCGTCGTTGTTCATGACCTGGACGACGCCGTAGTGCAAGTTGGGCCGATAGATCCCCGTATTGACCACGTGCAGGTGCGTCCGGCCCAGCTGCTTGCCGATGTCTTCCACCACGTCGTCGGTGGCGGTGGCGGTCAGCGCGAGCACGGGCGGCTTGCCCAGGGCATCGATGGAGGCGGCCATCTCAAGGTAGGCCGGACGGAAATCATGGCCCCAGTGCGAGATGCAGTGCGCCTCGTCGATGACGACCAGCGCGATCTTCACTTGGCGCAGCACGGCGAGAAAATCCGGGTTCGACAGCCGCTCCGGGGTGCAGAACACGATTTCGTGGAAGGTGCTGCGGATGCCTTCGAGCGCCGCTTCTTCTTCCTCGCGATTCAGGCTGCTGTTGACCTGGGCGGCGCGAATGCCCAACGATTCGCGCTTTTCCAGCTGGTCTTTCATCAGCGAAATGAGCGGCGACACGACGACGGTGGTGCCGTCGAGCATGCGCGCCGGAATCTGGTAGCACAGCGACTTGCCGCTGCCAGTTGGCATGATGGCCAGCGTATCCTTGCCGTCCAGGAAGCTGTCGATGACTTGCTGCTGGCCGTCGCGCAATTTTTCTACGCCGAATACACCACGCAAGAGCTTGTTGATTTTGTTGCGCCGGGCGGCGCGCGCACCATGATTCATAAGGAGAGGATTTAGTGTCGTCATACCCAACTGTAAGGCGCGCAATTGGACCGCGCCATAGGACGCAGCCTACATTTCACGTAGGAGCTTAGCATCATTGATAGGTGCAAGCCAACGTCCTACATGGTGCCGGACGGTTCGCCGATACGTGACAGGCACAACAGTGTTTAAAATCCAGTCATAGTATCAAAAACAATGCACCAACCGCTCCCGAAGGACACCCATCATGCGCATATTTCCACTTACCTGGGCCGCTCTCCACCTTGGCTTGGCCAGCGCCGCCACTTACCTGCTCATCTCGTCGGACATTCTGACGGGCGCTGCCCTCATCATGATTCACTGATTCATTGATTCATTGATTCATTGATTCATTGATCCGTAGTATAGAGCTATTGAAACCGTAATTGCATTCGATGTTTTCAACGGTGCTCATTGTCGGCACCAAACAGCCGGCCCGTCAGCTTTTTCTGGCGAGAAATGTGGACAGGTAGGGGGCGGTACGGCTGCGTGCCGACTTCGCCAGCTGGTGCGGGGAAGCGCTGGCCACCACGGCGCCGCCGGCATCACCGGCGCCCGGACCGATATCGATCACCCAGTCACTCGCCGCCACCACGCGCATATTGTGTTCCACCGCGATCACGCTGTTGCCCGCTTCGACCAGGCGGTTGAGCTGCACCAGCAGCCGGTCGACGTCGGCCGGATGCAGGCCCGTCGTCGGTTCGTCCAGGATGTAGAGCATGTTCCCGCGCGCGGCGCGCTGCAGTTCGGTCGCCAGCTTGATGCGCTGCGCTTCGCCGCCCGACAATTCCGTGGCCGGTTGCCCAAGACGCAGGTAGCCCAGTCCCACGTCGCGCAAGACGTCAAGCGAGCGAAAAATGGGCGCTTCCTCTTCAAAAAAAGCCGCGGCGGCGTCAACTGTCATGCCCAGCACCTCGGCGATATTCTTGTCGCGGTACGTCACTTCCAGCGTCCTGGCGTTATAGCGCGCACCCGCGCAGGTCGGGCACGGCGCATACACGCTGGGCAAAAACAGCAGTTCGACCATTACCTGGCCTTCACCTTGGCACTGCTCGCAGCGGCCCTTGGCGACATTGAACGAAAAACGCCCTGCATCGTAGCGCCGCGCACGCGCCATGCTGGTCGCTGCAAATAGTTTGCGCACGTGGTCGAACAGCCCCGTGTAAGTGGCCAGGTTGGAGCGCGGCGTGCGTCCGATGGGTTTCTGGTCGACCCGCACCAGGCGCTTGATGTGCGCCATGCCGTCCACGATCCGCCCTTCGGTGGGAATGGCGGCATCCTGTTCCAGCGCTTCGCCCTCCTGCGCGTCGGGCACTGCTTCGGGCCAGCCTTCCTGCCCCAGTTCTGCGCACACCAGCTCGACCAGCACCTGCGAAACCAGCGTCGACTTGCCCGAACCGGACACGCCGGTGACGCTGGCCAGCACGCCGAGCGGCAGGTCGACATCAAGGCCGTGCAGGTTGTTGCGCGTGACGCCTTCGAGCCTGAGCCAGGCGCTTGGCACGCGCGGCGTGCGCGCCGGCATGCGCTGCTCGCCGAACAGGTAGCGCCGCGTGTGCGACTGCTGCACCTGTTTCAAGCCGGCCAGCGGCCCGCTGTAAAGGATATGCCCGCCCTGCTCGCCCGCGTCCGGGCCGACGTCCACAATCCAGTCCGCGTGCGCGATTACATCCAGCGCATGCTCGACGACAAACAGCGAATTGCCCGACGCTTTCAGTTGCGCCAGCGCCGTCAACAGCGCCTCGGTATCGGCCGGATGCAGCCCGGCCGACGGCTCATCGAGCACATAGACCACGCCGAACAGGTTCGAGCGCACCTGCGTGGCCAGGCGCAGGCGCTGCAATTCGCCGGGCGAGAGCGTGGGCGTGCTGCGTTCGAGCGCGAGGTAGCCCAGTCCCAGCGCCAGCAGCACGTCCAGGCGCGCGACCAGGTCTTCGGCGATGCGGCGCATGACGATCAGTTGTTCCGGGTGGGCCCGCGCCTGGCGCGCATCTTGGTGCGCGCGCCCTTCGGCAAACGGCAGCAGCAGCGTATGCAGGCGCGCCAGCGGCAGGCGCGAGATGTCGGCGATATCCATGCCGCCAAAGGTGACGGACAGCGACTCCCGGCGCAGGCGCTTGCCGCGGCATAGCGGGCACTCGGCGCTGACCATGTAGCGCGCCACGCGCTTTTTCATCGAGGCGCTTTCGGTGCCGGCGAACGTGTGCAGCACATAGCGCTGGGCGCCCGTGAAGGTGCCCTGGTAGCTGGGCGCATCCTTGCGTTTTAGCGCGGCGCGCGCCTCTGGCGGCGTCAAGCCCGCGTACACCGGCACGGTGGGCTGTTCATCGGTGAACAAGATCCAGTTGCGTACTTTTTTCGGCAGCTCGCGCCAGGGCGTATCGACCTCGATCCCGAGCGTAACGAGGATGTCGCGCAAATTCTGGCCATGCCAGGCCGTGGGCCAGGCGGCAACGGCCCGTTCGCGGATAGTCAGCGTATCGTCCGGCACCATCGACTGTTCCGTCACTGTATAGACGCGGCCCAGGCCATGGCATTGCTGGCACGCGCCTTCCGGGGTGTTGGGTGAAAACGATTCGGCATACAGCAGCGCCAGGCCGCGCGGGTAGGTCCCGGCGCGCGAGTACAGCATGCGCAGCGAATTGGACAGGGTGCTCACGCTGCCGACCGACGAGCGGGTGGTGCTCGCGCCGCGCTGCTGCTGCAGCGCAACTGCCGGCGGCAAGCCGCTGATGTCGTCCACTTCCGGCACCGGCATCTGGTGAAACAGGCGCCGCGCGTAGGGCGAGACCGATTCCAGGTAGCGCCGCTGCGCTTCGGCGTACAAGGTGCCAAAGGCGAGCGACGACTTGCCCGAGCCGGACACGCCGGTGAAGACGACCAACGCGTCGCGCGGAATGTCGAGCGTGACGTTTTTGAGATTATGTTCGCGCGCGCCGCGTACCTGGACAAAGCCGGGGCGCACGGGCGGCGACGGGGCCGCGGAGGAAGCAGGTTTTCGCATACCGTATTACAACCCGGGCGGCCCGCCGCTTCCGTTCGGTGCCTCACCGAAACGGCAGTCCTGCCGACAAAGCAACAAAAGTTAGAATAATCCTGTAAATCAGCAAACCTTGCGCATGGTACGCTGGGCACCCTCGCATTTTGGAAGCTTATTTTGGAAGCCCCAGCCATGACCCAGCTCCACACCATTCCCGTCCAGGCGGGCGCGCCAGCCGTCGGCGAAGCCTCACCCGCGCAGATGGCGGCGGTGTTCGACGCGCAGCACGAGACCGCGCTGCGCTGGCGCGAGTCGGACGCGCGCCAGCGTATCGAGCGCATCAAGCGCCTGCGCGAGGCTATGATGGCCAAACGCGAGCAATTCTACGACGCTTTCGCCCAAGATTACCGCAAGGCGCCGGCCGAAGTCGAAGCGTCCGAATTCTTGCCGGTGATGGAAGAAATTCGCCATGTGCTGGGCCAGCTCAAGCGCTGGATGAAGCCGACCAGAATGTGGCCGACCACGACCATGCTGGGCACGTCGGCCTGGGTCCAGTACCAGCCGCGCGGACGCGTGTTGATCATCGCACCGTGGAATTACCCGCTCAGCCTGTGCTTTGGCCCGCTGGTGTCGGCGCTAGCGGCGGGCAACACCGCGATCATCAAACCGTCCGAAATGACGCCGGCCGTGTCGCGTTTGATGGCGAGCATCATCGCCGACGTATTTCCCAGCAATGAAGTGGCGTTGTTCGAAGGCAGCCTGCCCACCTCGAGCGCGCTGCTGGCGATGCCCTTCGACCATATCTTCTTTACCGGTTCGCCGGCGGTGGGCAAGATCGTCATGGCGGCGGCGGCCAAGCACTTGACCAGCGTTACGCTGGAGCTGGGCGGCAAATCGCCCACCATCATCGACGAGACGGCCAACCTGAAGCTGGCGGCCGAAACGGTCATGTGGGGCAAGTTCATCAACAACGGCCAGACCTGTGTCGCGCCCGACTACCTGTACGTGCACGCCTCGGTGAAAACGGCATTCATCGAGGAATGCAAAAAAGTCCTGGCCGCGCGTTATGGCAGCGGCGCCGCTGCGCAAAAAGCCAGTGCCGACCTGACGCGCATCGTCAACCGGCGCCATGCCGAGCGCGTGGCGCACCTGCTGTCCGATGCACTGGCCAAAGGCGCCGTGGTGCATGCCGGCGGCGACGTCGATACCGCGACCTGCTGGATCGCGCCCACCCTGCTCGACAACATCGCTCCCGGCAGCGCCATCCTCGAAGAAGAAATATTCGGGCCGCTGTTGCCGATCATGGCATACAGCGACCTTGACCACGTGCTAGCCTCCATCAACGCGGGGCAAAAGCCGCTCGCGCTGTACATCTGGAGCCGCAACCAGAAGCACATCGACAAAGTTTTGCTGCGCACCAGTTCCGGCGGCGCCTGCGTGAACCACTGCGTGGCCCAGTTCGCGCACGGCAACCTGCCCTTTGGCGGCGTCAACAATTCCGGCATCGGCAACGGCCACGGCATTTACGGCTTCAAGGCGTTCTCGCACGAGCGCGGCGTCCTGCGCTCCTCCCCGCTGATGCTGATCAAGCTGTTTTTCCCGCCTTACACCGCCAAGCGCCTGTACCTGATCCGCAAAACAGTCGACATGCTGCGCCTGCCCATGCTCTAAGCGAAAAATAATGAGAAAAGCCGCCGGGCTTGTGGCCCGGCGGCTCTTTTGTTGCCGCTTATCGCTGCCTTGCAGCTTTGCGCCTGCTTACTTGGTGCGGGTACCGACCACTTCGACGGTCACGCGGCGGTTCTTGGCGCGGCCTTCGGCAGTGTTGTTGTCGGCGAGCGGCTGGCTTTCGCCCTTGCCTTCGGTGTACACGCGCGATGCATCAATGCCCTTGGAGACGATGTAGGCCTTGACCGCTTCGGCGCGGCGCAGCGACAGGCGCTGGTTGTACGCGTCCGTGCCGACCGAGTCGGTATGGCCGACGGTGACCATCACTTCCGTGTTCATCCCGGCCAGCTTGGTAAGCAGGTCGTCCAGCGCTGCCTTGCCTTCCGGCTTGACGACCGACTTGTCGAAGTCGAACAGCGCTTCAGCGGCGAACGACACCTTTTCCGATACCGGCACAGGGGCCGGCATTGGTGCCGGCTGGGGCGCGGGCTCGACCACGACCGGCGCGGCAACCGGCGCCGGCGGTTCCACGTAGACCGGCGCGGCGGCAGCCGGACGACCCATCTTGTAGACCAGGCCAATGGTGGCCACATCGATGTCGCCGCGGTTGCCGACGGCGTCCTTGACGCGGAAGCGTTCAAGTTCGGCGCGCGCTGCCAGCGCTTCGTTGAACTTGTACTCCAGACCGAGGCCGACTTTGGCACTCGTATTGCTCTGGCTATTGTTCGGACTGGTCACGGCATTGAGGCGGTTGCCCGAAAACGTGGTCTTGGTCTTGGCGTACTGCGCGCCAATCCGGGCCAGCACCGAAAAGCGCTCGGTGATCGGCAACTGACCCACCAGGTCCAGGTTGACGCCATGGATGCGCGCCTTGCCGGCCAGCGAACCGTCCGACGTGGTGGCGTTGAAGACGAAGTCGCCCAGGTCGAAGTAGCCCGCCTCGAGCGCAAAATTGCGGCTCAGCTGCTTGCCGCCGAAAACCTTGTAGGCAATGGCGTATTTTTCATCTTTGGTGAAGGCCGTCACGGTCGAGCCATTACTGGCCAGCGCGCTGCGAATGCGCGCCTCGTCGATGGTTGCTTGCGAGCCGCCGATGCCACCGCCAACGTACCAGGCGTGGTTGGCCCAGTCCGGGTTGACGAAGGGCTCGTCAGCAGCAAACGCAACCTGGCTGGCCAGCAAGGCGCAACCGATGGCGCTTAGCGCGCCCACTTGTTTTAATAGTTTCATGTTCTGCTTTCGGGAAGTGTGCGTGGCTTATTTGTTGATCTTGTTGCTGGCGAGCGTGACGGCCGCTTGCGACAAGACGCGACCGTTGAACAGGTCGGTGTTGTCGCCAACCGTGATGGCCGACGCCTGGCCCAGGATCGAACCCTGAAAGTGGCCGTTGGCGCCCAGCGTGGTGGCGCCAACCGGCACCCAGAACACTTGCGACGGATCGGCATTGATCGTGGCGACGATCGCGCCGGCCACTGAATCAAGCGTCATCTTGGTGCGGAAAATATACACGCCGGGACCGTTCAGGATCAAGGTGCCGGTGATGCTGATCGCGCCGTCGTAGCAATACACGCCAGGCGGCAGAATCTTGCCGCCAAGATCAACGCCGGAAGGCGAGCTGACGGTGCAGGTGCGGCTGTTGGCGTCGGTGATGGCAGTCGTCAGTGAGGCCAGGCCGTTGGTCAACTCAGGACCGGCGACATAATTGAAAAAGCCCGGCAACACGCGCGGTGGCACGGTCTGCGATGGCGAACCGACGTCGCCGCCGATGATCGTGGTGACGTTCGAGTTGTTGGTCAGCGCGGTACCAGCGAGGACGGCGAAATTGGTGGCGGCGCCCAGGTTGACGGTGTTAAGCGGAATTGGCAGTACCACGGGCGGTGCGACTGGCGGCACAACAGGTGGAATTGGCGCGCCTGGCAGCGGCGGCACTGGCGGCACCGGCGGCGGCGGCGGTGGCGCGACCACGGTCAGCACTGCGCTGCCGCTCAGCAGGCCGCTGGTGGCGGTGATCAACGTCTGTCCTGGGACCAGGCCGGTGGCAAGGCCGGTCGGGGAGACGTTGGCGACCAGGACGTTCGAACGCGACCAGGTCACCGGCGCGGTGATCGGGGCGAAGGTGCCGTCCGAGTACGAACCGGTAGCCGTAAATTGCTGGGTGGATGCCGACAGGATGACCGGTTGCGCGGGCGCGATGCGGATGCCGACCAGGTCAGGCAGCACGGTCAGCGCTGCCGTGCCGGACTTGGCGCCATAGTTGGCGGTGATGTTAGTATTACCGCCCTTGATACCCGTGGCAAGGCCCGTAGCCGCACCGACGCTGGCGACGGCCGGCGTGCCCGCAACCCATTGCGACAGTGTCGTCACATTGCGCGTGGTGCCGTCGGCATAGCTGGCCGTCGCGGTGTATTGCTGGGTGCCGGTCATGCGAATCGTGGCCGTGGCCGGGGTCACCGCCACGCTGACCACGCTGGTGCCGTCCAGGCCAAGGATCGGATCGCGTCCGTTGTCGCCCCCGCCGCAGGCGGACAGGAACGTCGTCAGGATCAGGCCTGCCGCGCAAAATAAAGTTCTGGTGCTTTTTGTGACGTTCATGGTGTTTCCTTAGCGTGGTCACGCATTGATGTGTAGTTCTGAGGATTACACTATTGCTCATTGACAGCCTATCTATCTGTTCGGCACCGCACTTAGCAATTGCCTAAAAAAGATATTTACCACCACAACAACAAAAAACACTGCGACGGTGCGAGGACGATATAGTGCCGCTGCACCGTCGATCCTTTTGCAACAGCCACGCACGGGGCCGTAAACGACAAAAGCCGCCGGGCGAGCCCGGCGGCTTTTTGAACTAATGATGAAAAATTAGTTCGTCGTGGTACGGGTACCAACAACTTCAACGGTTACGCGACGGTTCTTGGCGCGGCCAGCTGCAGTTTTGTTGTCAGCGATTGGCTGGGACTCGCCCTTGCCTTCGGTGTAGACGCGCGATGCATCAACGCCTTTGGAGACGATGTAAGCCTTGACAGCTTCAGCACGTTTGATCGACAGCTTCTGGTTGTACTTGTCCGAACCGACGGAGTCGGTATGGCCAACGGTAACCATGACTTCGGTGTTCATGCCTTGCAGCTTGTTGAGCAGGTCGTCCAGAGCAGCTTTGCCTTCTGGCTTGACAGCCGACTTGTTGAAGTCGAACAGCGCTTCAGCAGCGAACGATACTTTTTCCGACGTTGGCACTGGCGCTGGTGCCGGTGCCGGTGCTGGCATTGGTGCTGGTGCCGGTGCTTCTGCAACTGGCTCTGGTGCTGGCGGCGGCGTGTAGACCACTGGCGCTGCTACCGGACGACCGAGCTTGTAGACCAGGCCGAGCGACATCAGGTCGACGTTGGCTTTGGTGCGGATGCTGTCGTCGAGGCGGGTGCGCTCGTATTCAGCGCGCATTGCCAGCGCTTCGGAGAATTTGTATTCCAGGCCCAGGCCGACTTTACCAGCGGCGCCTTTTTCGGTTTGGTTGCCACGGCCAGCGTTACGAATGCCAGTGTGCTCGGTCTTCGCTTCCATGTACGCTACGCCCAGACGGGTGTAAGCCGAGAAACGCTCGGTGAATGGCACCTGGGTGATCAGGTCCAGGCTCACGCCGCGGTATTTGATGTTCGCGCCGGCGGTGCCGATTTGCGAGTTGCTCGTGAACGTGGTTTCGCCCAGGTCCGAGTAACCAGCTTCAACGCTGAAGAAGCGGTTCAGTTGCTTGCCGACGAACAGGCGATAGCCAACGTCCTTGTCGTCGCTGCTGAACGAGCTCAGCACAACTGGGCTCACGGACAGCGAGCGGCGCGTGTCGCCGTCGTTCAGGTTGCCCTTGGTCTGGCCAACCGATGCGCCGATATACATTGCGTGGTCAGCCCAGTCAGGGTTGACGAATTCGGTGCTCTGCGCGCTCGCGCCATGGCTCATCAGGACTGCTGCGGCAGCAATCGCGGTCATCGATGCAACTTTTGTTGTAAATTTCATGTTTTTTCTCTCGCTAGTGTGGTTTTGGGGGCTCGCTAGGACTGATTCGTAGCAGAGTACATATTATTCCTTCTTATCAACTACAACTCGGTTCGTTACCGAACATAACAACTTGTTCACGTGTCGATTTCGCAAAAATACAACACTTTCAAGTTGTTCGCAAGCTTAGCTGAGTTCTCCGGCCGCGGCGCGTACCGCTTTGAGCAACAGCTCTGCTCCCGGAGACAACAGATGATCCTTCTGGCGGATGATACCGAACGCATCCATTTTGCACGGCAATTCTATAGGTAAAACGCTAATCACGTTCAGGGACGCGTAATAGTGCGCCACATCGACCGGCATCACGTGCAGTGAATCGGTCTGCTGCAGCAATGCCGTAATCAGCAATAAAGCAGTGGTATCGACAACATTGACAGGCACGTCCAGGCCCGCGCGGCGAAACATCATGTCAAAACGGTGTCGAAGGATACTACCGTGCGGCGGCAAAATCCAGGCCTTGTCATAAATATCTTCCAGGCTCAGCTTTTCGACCTGCAGCAAGGGATGGCCCACGCGCACCACGGCGCAGGCCGGCTCCTCGGTCAATTCCTCGTACACCAAGCCCGAAGAATTCTCTTTTTCAAGGATGCGCCCGATCATGAAGTCGAGCGTGCCGCGCTGCAGGCGGTCGAGCAGCACATTGCTCGCTTCCACATGCGCCTCGATGCGCAGCATCGGCGCCACCTTCTTGACGTTGGCAATGGCGCGCGGCAGCAGCGACATGGCCGGCGTCATGATCACGCCCACTTCCACCTGCCCCGCCAGCCCGGCCTTGAGGGCGACGATGTCGTCGTGCGCCAGCGCCAGGCTGGTCAAGGCCATGCGCGCATGGCGGATCATGGTTTCTCCATACATGGTCGGCTCCATGCCGCGCGGCAGGCGGTCGAACAGGCGCACGTCGAGCATCTCCTCGAGATCCTTGACCTGCTTCGAGGCAGCCGGCTGGGTCATGTGCAGTTCGTCAGCGGCGCGGTGAATGTTGCGATGGTCGTCCAGCGCAATGAGCAGCAGCAGCTGGCGCGTTTTCAGGCGCGCTTTCAAGAACCAATTGGGGTTGAGGGTATCCATCATAAAATTCTACCCGCAATCCATATCGAGGATGCGAAACCGATATAACTATTCATATCACTTGCAGCCAGGCGCCGGGTTGGCGCGGGGACCGGCAGCGCTTTGCGCCACCAGGCCGATGCGCCCGTCCTTGTCGTAATGCAGTTCCTCGACGGCGACGGAACGGCGAAATTCACCGCCGCCCTTCAGCTTGGCGTTGTGGTAAAAAATGTACGACTTGCCATTGAAGTCGATGATCGCCTGGTGAATCGTCTTGACGCCCTCGTTCTTGTCCATCACAACACCCTGGTAAGTCCACGGCCCGGCGGCGCTGTTGCTGGTCGCATACACCGTCTCCTCCGGGAAAAAGCGCGAGTACGTCAGGTAGTACGTCTTGCCGCGTTTGTGGACATACGGCGCTTCCGTGAAATCCTTGATGTCATGGCTCAGGATCGGGCCGTCCAGTTCGGTCATCGAGCGTTTCAGCTTGGCGTACTTGAGCACCGTATTGCCCCAGTACAGCCAGGCCTGGCCATCGTCGTCGACAAATACGCCCGGGTCGATATCGTCCCACATGATGGCGCTCTGCTTGGTCATGTCGTTGGTGACCAAGGCGGTGCCGCGCGCGTCCACGAACGGCCCGGTCGGGCTGCTGGAGACGGCCACGCCGATTGCCTTGCCCGGCACCGTCTTGTGATCGACCGTTGCGTAAAAATAGTACTTGCCGTCGCGCTTGGCTACGTCGCCGGCCCACGCATCGCGTCCGGCCCATTTGAAGGTCGAGTACTGCAGCGGCGAGCCATGGTCGGTCCAGCGCTGCATGTCGCAGCTCGAGTACACGCGCCACTCGTTCATCAGGTAGTCCTTGCCCCCTTCGCGCGCTTCGTCGTGGCCCACGTACAGGTAGACCCTGCCCCCGTCCACCAGCGCTGCCGGGTCGGCGGTAAAGATATCGGTAACGAGCGGATTGCCCGCGTGCGCGCACGCCGCGGCCACGCCCAGCGCCAGTGCGCAAAGTGTCTGCTTGATCATATATTCTCCTGTTGTGTTTTTTATGTAGGTCTGGCGTTGCTGATATTACGTTTGCAGCCGGCGCGCGGCGCCCATTGCCATCAACCGCTGCACGGCGCAAAAAAGGAACAGCAGCGCGCCGATGACGATCCGGGTCCACCACGAACTGAGCGTGCCGTCAAAGGCGATCAGCGTCTGGATGGTGCCCAGCACCAGCACGCCCGACAGCGCGCCGGCGATGTAGCCGTAGCCGCCCGAGAGCAAGGTGCCGCCGATGACCACGGCCGCAATCGCATCGAGCTCGGCGCCCTGCGCATGCAGGCCGTAACCGGAGAGCATGTAGAACGAAAACAGCACCCCCGCCAGCGCCGCGCAAAAGCCGGACAGCGCATACACCAGCACCTTGGTGCGGCCCACGGGCAGGCCCATCATCAGCGCCGACTGCTCGCTGCCGCCGATCGCATACACGCTGCGTCCGAAAGCGGTGTAGTGGGCCAGCCAGACCGCCAGCGCCAGCATCGCCAGCGCCACCAGCGCGCTGGGCGAGACAAAGCCGCCCAGCAGCGCAAACTGGGCCTGCGACATTGACAGGTAGAGCGGGTCGTCGATGGTGATCGAATTGATGCTGATCAGGTAGCACAGGCCGCGCGCCAAAAACATGCCGGCCAGCGTTACGATGAAGGGCTGCAGCTTGAAGGCGTGGATCAGCAAGCCCATGGCGCCGCCGAACAGGGCGCCGAGCACCAGCACGGTGATGATCACCAGCGCCGGCGGCCAGTGCGCCACGTTGAGCAGCCAGGCCGATATCATGGTCGCCAGCGCCAGCACCGAGCCGACCGACAGGTCGATCCCGCCGGACAGAATCACAAAGCCCATGCCGATTGCCAGCACCAGCAGGAAGGCATTGTCGATCAACAGGTTGAACAAGACCTGCACCGACAAAAAGCCGGGATAGGCGACGCCGCCGATGGACAGCATTGCCGCCAGCAGCGCAAGCGTCACAAACGGAGTAAAAAGCGGGGTAAAAGCCCGGGACTTCATGCGCTCCTCCGCGAAAAAAGCTGTTTGAACTGGGCCGATTGCGACAGGCACACCAGGAACACCACCACTGCCTTGACAACCATGTTGACCTCGGGCGGCACGCCCAGTGAATAGATCGTAAAGGTAAGCGTCTGGATGATCAGCGCGCCGATCACACTGCCCACCAGGCTGAACTTGCCGCCGGCCAGCGACGTGCCGCCCAGCGTGACGGCCAAAATGGCGTCCAGTTCGAGCAGCAGGCCGGCGTTGTTAGCGTCGGCGCTCTTGATGTTCGAGCTGACCATCATGCCCGCCAGGCCCGCGCAGGCAGCGCAGAACACATACACGAACACGATCAGCGTGGCCGTTCTCAAGCCGGCCAGCCGCGCGGCCACGGGGTTGATGCCGACCGCCTGAATAAAAAGGCCGAGCGCCGTCTTGCGCATCATGAATGCGATCGCCGCAAACACCAGCGCGACGACGGTCAGCGAAAACGGTAGCCCGAGGAAGTGGCCCCCGCCCAAGAAGAAGAAGGGTGTGTGATACACCGTGATGATCTGGCCGTCGGTGAGCAACTGCGCCAGGCCGCGCCCGGCCACCATCAAGATCAAGGTGGCAACGATCGGCTGCAGGCCGAGCGCGGTCACCAGCATGCCGTTCCACAAGCCGCACAGCAGCGCCACGCCCATGGCCGCCGCCATCGCCCACAACAGCGGCGTCTGGGCCTCCGGCCCGCCGCCCACCAGCACGGCGGCCACGCTGCCCGACAGCGCCACCACCGCGCCCACCGAAATGTCGATGCCGCGCGTGGCGATCACCAGCGTCATGCCAAGCGCAGCGAGCATCAGGGGCGCGGCGCGGTTGAGAATGTCGACAATGCTGCCGTACAGGTGACCATCCTTGAGCGAGAGCTGCAGGAAGCCGGGAATGGCCAGGATGTCGATCACCAGCAGCAGCGCCAGCGCCGCCAGCGGGCGAAACAGCGCATGTTGCAGCACCGATGGCGAGCCGGCTGCGCGCGCGCTCAAGCTACTCATGCCGCCTCCCCTGCGATTACTTGCAGCACCGAGCTGTCGTCAAGCTCGCCGCGCTGGTACTCGCCGCAGCCTTGACGGTCGCGCATGACCAGCAGCCGGTCGCTGCAGCGCAGCACTTCGGGAAGCTCCGACGAGATGAAGAGAATTGCCATGCCCTTGCGGCACAGTCCACTGACGTAGTCCATGATTTCCTGTTTGGCGCGCACGTCGATGCCGCGCGTGGGTTCGTCGAGGATCAACATCTTTGGCGAGGTGACCAGCCAGCGCGCCAGCAGCACCTTTTGCTGGTTGCCGCCGGAGAGCGATCCGATCGGGGTTTCAATGTCGGCCGTCTTGATGTCCAGCTTGTGCACGTAGTCGAGCGCCATCGCCTCTTGCACCTTGCGCGGAATGGCGCGCAGCAGGCCGGCGCGCGCCTGCAGCGCCAGGATCAGGTTTTCGCGCACCGACAGTTCAAGAATGGCGCCTTCATGCTTGCGGTCTTCCGAACAAAACGCGATGCCCTGGGCAATCGCGTCGCGCGGGGTGTCAAACGCGCGTTCGGCGCCGCCCACCTTGATGGTGCCGCCGTCGGCGCGGTCAGCGCCAAACAGCAAACGCGCCGTTTCGGTCCGGCCCGAGCCGAGCAGCCCGCACAAGCCGAGGATTTCGCCGGAACGCAGGGAAATGTCGAGCGGCGCCAGCGCGCCCTTGCGGGCCAAGGCGCGCGCCTCGAGAAAAACGTCGCCCGGCGCGGCGCTTTGCAGCGCGCCCGGCGCGTGGTCAAAGTCCTCTGCCGCGCCGATCATCTTGTTGACCAGGGCCAGGCGCGACAGTTCGCTGCATGCGTACTCGCCTTCGCGCTCGCCATTGCGCATCACGGTAATGCGGTCGGAGATGGCGTAGGTCTGGTCCAGGAAGTGGGTCACGAACAGGATCGCCATGCCTTGGGCGCGCAGCTTGCCCAGGACCCGAAACAGCAGCTGCACTTCGGCCTCGTCCAGGCTGGACGTGGGCTCGTCCAGAATGAGCACCTGGGCCGACACATTGAGCGCGCGCGAAATGGCCACCATCTGCTGCACCGCCAGCGGATAGGCCGACAAGGGCGCGCTGACGTCGATCTTTACCTCAAGCTGTTCGAGCAGCGTGGCCGCGCGCGCGCGCATCGCGCCCCAGTCGACCATGCCAAGCTTGCGCGGATAGCGGCCAATGAAGATATTTTCGGCGACCGACAAATTCGGGCACAGGTTCACTTCCTGGTAGACGGTGCTGATGCCCAGCTTTTGCGCGTGCGCCGTGGACGTGGGCCGGATTTCCTGCCCGTGCAGCGTGATGCTGCCCTTGTCGGGCGCATACACGCCCGTCAAGACCTTGATCAGGGTCGACTTTCCCGCCCCGTTCTGGCCCATCAGTGTGTGCACTTCGCCCGGAAACAGGCGCAGCGCCACATCGTGCAGCGCGCGCACGCCGGGGAACTGCTTGCAGATACCGCGCAGCTCGAGCACCGGGGTGGCAAGGGTGCCGCTCATGATCAATATTTGCGGTTAGGCAGTTCGCGCGCCGCCGTCTCGGCCGGGAACACGCCTTCGACAACGGTGATGCGCCTGGCGACCGGCTTGCCGGCGGCAACCGCCTGCGCCGCGGCCATCAGCTGGGGCCCCAGCAGCGGGTTGCATTCGACCGTGACGTTCAGTTTGCCCGCAGCCATGGCCTGGAATGCGCCCTTGACGCCGTCGATCGAGATCACCAGGATGTCCACACCCGGCTTCAGACCCGCTTCCTCGATCGCCTGAATGGCGCCGATGGCCATGTCGTCGTTGTGCGCGTACAGCACGTTGATCGACTTGCCCTGGGCCTTCAGGAACGCTTCCATCACTTCCTTGCCCTTGGTACGGGTAAAGTCGCCGGTCTGCGAACGCGTGATTTTCAGGTTGGCTTTGCCGGCGATAACTTCTTCAAAGCCTTTTTTGCGATCGATCGCGGGCGCCGAACCGACAGTGCCTTGCAGTTCGACGATATTGAACACTTTGCCCGGCGTTTTGGCCGCGCGCTCCACCAGCCAGCGCGCGGCGCGCCGGCCTTCTTCGACAAAATCGGAGCCGATGAAACTCGCGTACAGCGACGTGTCGGTGACGTTCACGGCGCGGTCGGTCAGGATGACGGGGATCTTGGCGGCCTTTGCTTCGCGCAGCACCGTTTCCCAGCCCGATTCGACAACCGGCGAAAAGGCAATCACGTCGACCCGCTGCGCAATAAAGGAGCGGATTGCCTTGACCTGGTTTTCCTGGCGCTGCTGGGCGTCGGCAAAGCGCAGCGTAATGTGCTGGGCGCTGGCCGCTTCCTTGATCGAACGCGTGTTCGCACTGCGCCATTCGCTCTCGGCGCCGACCTGCGAAAAGCCGATTACCAGCGGTTTGGCGGCCATGGCCGGAAAGCTGGCGGCGCCGATCAGGGCAGCGGCGAGGATGGTGCGGCGTGTGAGTTTCATGCTGGTCTCCTATGGATTTTTATTGTCCCAATGGTAGGAGAAAGCGACATAGCGAACCAATCAAATTTTGCGCAAAAGGTATATCGAAATTGATATCGCAAAAGCGACCCGGATTTCATCAGATGGTGAAATTCAACTACAATTCAAACCGGTTTGGCGCTACTATCTGATAAATTTTTCAACGAAAACGCGTAGTTTAATTACGGAGACAGTATGAAGACCATTCCCCGCGTGCTCAGCGCAGCCTCCCTTGCCCTGGCCTGCCTGCCAGCCTTGGCGCAACATGGCGCGAACGCGGCTCAGCCACCTGCCACGATGGCGCACGTCGCGTGGTCGCGCAACGCCAACATCTACGAAGTGAACATCCGCCAGTTCACCAGGGAAGGCACGATCAACGCCTTTGCCGCCGATCTGCCGCGCCTGAAAAAGATGGGCGTCGACATCCTGTGGATCATGCCGGTGCAGCCAATCGGCCAAAAGAACCGCAAAGGCTCGCTGGGCAGCTACTACGCGGTGCGCGACTACACGGCCGTCAATCCGGAGTTTGGCAGCATGGCCGACTTCAAGGCGATGGTCGCGCAGGCCCACAAGCTGGGCATGCACGTGATCCTGGACTGGGTCGCCAACCACACCGCCTGGGACAACACCTGGGTCGCGCAGCACAACGACTGGTACAAGAAGAACGAGAAAGGCGACATCTTCCCCGTCACCTTCAACGAAGGCGGCAACGTGGAATACTGGACCGACGTCATCGCGCTCGACTACACCAAACCCGCGCTCTGGCAAGGCATGACGCAGGCCATGGCGTTCTGGCTGCGCGAAGCGGACATCGACGGCTTTCGCTGCGACGTTGCAGGCCTGGTGCCGGTCGCATTCTGGAACCATGCGCGCGCCGAGCTCGACAAAATCAAGCCGGTCTTCATGCTGGCCGAATGGGCCGAGCCGGCGCTGCACGAACAAGCCTTCGACATGACGTACGACTGGGCGCTGGCCGACATTTTCAAGAAGGTCGGCAAGGGGAACGCCGACGCGCGCGACATCGTGGCCTACATCAGCAAGCCGGAAAAGGTATTTCCCTCGCACGCAATGCGCATGCTGTTCACCAACAATCACGACTTCAATTCCTGGCACGGCACCGACCGCGCACTGTATGGCCCGGCCTACCAGGCGCTGGCCGTGGTGGCGGCCACCCTGCCCGGCATGCCGCTCATTTACAACGGCCAGGAGTCGGCGCTGGACAAGCAGCTCGCATTCTTTGAAAAAGACCCGATCGCGTGGGACAGCTATCGCTTGACGGATTTTTACAGTGGCCTGCTCAAGGTCAAGCGCGACAATCCCGCCATGGCCAACGGCCAGTATGGCGCGCCAGCGACCTTTAGCGCGACCGGCAACGACAAGGTGCTTGCGTACAAGCGTGTGCTCGGTACCAATGTCGTCGAGGTGGTGGTCAACCTGTCGGCAGAGCGGCAGTCGTTTACGCTGGACGGCGCCAAGGCCGCGCCGCTGGCGGCATGGACTTGGCGCATCAAGACGAAGCAGTAAGCGACGCAGTAAGCGCTAGCGCATCAGCCGCAGGCCGTACAGGCCTCCGGCGATCGACCCTTCGCGCGCGACAAAGCGCACCACCAGCTTGCCTTGCGACGCCGCACTCACGGCCGTCGGAATGGCGAAGTCCCGCTGGTACAAGACTGCGTTGGCCTGTTCTTCGAGCGTGACGGCGGCGATCGGCGTGCCATTGACGACAACGTCGAAGCGCCGCCCTGCATCTCCCGCAGCAAACGTCAGCCTGAGCGATGTCGCTTCCAACGCAGGATCGTTCAAGGTGTAGCTGAACCACTTGCTGGCGTGGCGCCAGCGCCCGGCAGGCGCCAGGCCCGCGTCGCCGCCTTCGGCCTGGTAGGCGTGATCGGACTCCGGCTGCTGTTCGCCGGGGGCCACCTGGTCGATCGTGCGCGCGTCCACTGCGCGCTGCTGCGCCTGCGCTTCGGCAATCGCCGGCGCTCTGGAGGCAAGTGCACCGGGCGTCGAATACGGCCAGTACAGCATGTAGCGCGCGTCGTGCAGTCTGAAAAACGGGATCAGGCGCAGCGCACCGGCATTGTCGCCTTTCACCAGGCCGCGCATCGTGAAGGTCAGCGGCTCGCCGGCCACCGGTTTGATTTTGCCGGCGAACGCGCGCGTGTCGCTGACAAACACGGGCGCAGCCTCCCGCGGACAGACCGGCCCCTGCGCGATATGGCCCATGCGGGTATCGTCGGCCGCAAAGTTGAGCTTTTCATCAGCGAACAACTGCGTTTTTGCCGCCAGCACAATAGGCCCGTGCAGCACCGCGTAGTAGTCCGACTTGTCGGGCATCTGTTCAAGCGTGGTCGTCATCGGCACCCGGATGTCGACCCGGTCGCCTTGGCGCCATTGGCGCTGCACGCTGACGTAACTGCCCGGCGCGGCGGCGATATTGAGCGCCCTGCCGTTGACCCGCACCTGCATGCGCCCCTTCCCCACCCAGCCCGGATAACGCAGCTTAAGCGTAAAGGCGCCATCGCCGTCGATGGTCAGGCGGCTGCTGTCGCGATCCGGAAAACCGGTCGACTGCGTCAGCCGCACGTTCTTGGCGCGCCAGTACAGCGTGGACGGTGCGAACAGATTGACGATCAGCGCGTCGCCATCGTGCGCATAAATAAATTCGCCGTACTTGGACTGGCTTTCGATGCCGGAGCCAACGCAGCACCACATCGCCTTGTCCGCCTGCGAGTACACGCGGTA
The DNA here is from genome assembly GCF_049896185.1 of Massilia sp. TSP1-1-2. NCBI lineage: Bacteria > Pseudomonadati > Pseudomonadota > Betaproteobacteria > Burkholderiales > Oxalobacteraceae > Massilia > Massilia sp. TSP1-1-2. The sequence continues at coordinate 21,846 of NZ_JAFCTU010000016.1, read as the reverse complement.
ATGGTTCGGGCGCATCGGGGTGAAGTAGACCAGGCCGCCGTCACCGGGTCGTTGCGACGACAGAATGTGGTTGTACAGCGCGCGCTCGATATAGTCGGCGTAGCGCACCTGCCCGCCGCGTTCGAACAGCATCTGCGACAGGCGCAGCATGTTGTAGGTGTTGCAGGTTTCGGGGCCTTCCACTTCGCTGATCATGGATGCAAAGTTCGTGGCGTCGTGGAAGTGCTCCTTGACGCTGTTGCCGCCAATGGCAACCGTGCGCCGCTCGCGCACCGTGGTCCAGAAAAATTCGGCAGCGTCGAGCCACTTGCGTTCGCCCGTCACTTCGCCAATGCGTTCAAAGCCGATGACCTTGGGGATCTGGGTGTTGGCGTGCAGGCCGGTCAATGCATCCTGCCCTGCTGCCAGTGGTGCAAGGATCGCGTTGTGCGAAAAGCGCCGCGCCAGCGCCAGGTATTTTTTGTCGCCGGTCAGCTGGTAGACGTCGGCAAAGACTTCGTTCATGCCGCCATGCTCGCTGCGCAACATGGTTTGCATCTGTTCGTCGCCAAGTTTTGCGGTGAGCGTGATGGCCCAGTCGGACAGCGCAACGAGCATCGCGCGCGCCTCTTCGCTGCCCGCGTAGCGATGGGCGTCGCGCAGGCCTGCGTAGAGCTTGTGCAGGTTATACCAGGGCACCCACTTGCCGTTGACCGAAAATTATCCGCCTCCAGTTTGCCCATGGCGATCGCCTGCCACGCTGCGGCGCCGCCGGGAATGCCGCCCAGGTAGCCATTGCCGTTGGCTTGCTGGCACGCCTTCAATTCGGCGATCGCGTATTCCAGGCGCTTGAGGACGTCGGCGTCGCCGGTGGAGGCGTACATCAGCGCCATGGCAGACAGATAGTGCCCGCCCATGTGACCATCCAGACCGCTCGCTTCCCAATTGCCGTAACTGGCCTGCCGGGCCGGCAAACCCGCTTCGCGCCTGAAGGGCGCCAGCAGGCGATCCGGGTCGAGCGACATCAGGTAGCTGCGGTTGGTGTCCTGGGCTTGCAGGAAGGGGCCGCCGGTCAGCCGCACATCGGCCAGCGGAAAACGCTGCGCAGCGCCAGCCTGAAAGGTGGCTGCGGCCAGTATCAACGCCAGCGCTGCGTGCCTCATTTCACCTGCTTGCCCTGGTAGCGGTCAAGGTCGAGCGGGTCAACTGTCGGCCAGCCATCCTGGTCCCATTTGATGTCGGCGATCTTGAGCTTTTGCTTGTAATCGTCGGCAGTTTCATAGGCGTGCATCACCATCAGGTCGCGCCCGTCGATAGTGTAGGCGCTGTTGTGGCCAACGCCCTTCCATGTCGCGTTGCCGCCAATGACGGGCGAGCCGCCGCCGTGGTTCATGTCCTTGCCGCTGCGGTCCAGGTAAGGCCCGGTAAGCTGCCTGGAGCGACCCACCACGACCCGATAGGTAATCTCCTGCTTGCGGCAGCACAGTCCCCATGACACGAACAAATAGTAATAGCCATTCTTTTTCAGGAGGTGCGGCCCTTCGACTTCATTTGGCGTCGCTTCGGTATCGGGCAACTCGTGGCGCGCGAGCGCATGCCACACCTGCGGCTCGGCCAGGCGCGTGCGAGTTGCGTCGAGCTTGACGATCTTGATGCCGCTCCAGAACGATCCGAAAGCCATCCACGCATCGCCCTTGTCGTCAACGGCGATGTTGGGATCGATCGCATTCCAGTTGTCGCGCGCGGGCACCGACTGCAGCACGATACCCTGGTCGGTCCACCGGTAGCCGGGCGCGCGCGGGTCGAGCGTGGGGCTGGTAGTCACGCCGATGGCCGACGCGTTCTTGCCAAACCCCGACACCGAGTAATACAGGTAGTATTTACCGTTGTAAAACTGGATATCGGGCGCCCAGATATGGCCATCAAAATTGGGCGCCGCCTGTTTGGCCCAGCGCGGATCTTGCTTGAAGATCCGGCCCTCGTCGCGCCAATTGAGCATGTCGGTCGAGCTGTAGAAGCTGATGCCCGGCCCGGTACTGAACAGGTAGAACGTCTTGCCTTCCTTTGCCATGACCGGGTCGTGCACGCTTACCGGAGCGGCCTGGCACGCGGCCAGCCATAACGCGCCGGCGCTGCAGGCGAGGGATCGGATCAAACCATGCATGTGATACTCCTTGGGTGACTCAGGCGCCGGTCCGCACGCCCCAGACGGACACGCCGTCTGCAGCTTGTGCGGTGAATGTTACGACAAAGCGCTTGGCATTGGCGTTGAACTGGCGCGACAGCACGCCGTTGAACGTCGCCCCGCCCGTCAACATCAGCTGGACCTTGTTGCCGCCCCGGTGCGTCCAGGTGCCCGCCACCGCGCCCGATACCGCGCCGCCCGCCTCCAGCCGGATCGCCTGCGCGGTCCTGGTCGCGGCCGTGATGTCCTTGCCATGGTTGATGAACTGGTAGCTGCCCTGCGCCTCGGCGCTGGTCACTTCCGCCACCAGCGGCACGGCGCTCTTGCTCAGCGGAGCATAACGCAGGGGCGCTACCACCGGCCAGCCATCTTCGTTGACGAACATTTCATGCACGCGGATTTCGTGCTGCTCGCCGCGACCTGAGAAACGCGTATGGAAGAACAGGAAGTACTGCTGCGTGGCCGCCTCGTAGCGCGCCGAATTGTGGCCGGCCGACACGTAACCCGAGGTCACGCCCGCTTCGCCCACGCCCGTCGTGAACTGGTGGTTGCCAAACAGCTTCTGGCCGTGCGGCGCGATGCTCGCGTCGTCGAACAGCGGCAGCGCCGGATTGGCCTTGACGCTCGCCATGTCGGTACCCTTGGCATCCACATACGGCCCGTTCGGGCTGCGCGAGCGTGCCACGCGCATATTGTAGGCGCCATTGGCGTCAAGCCCGCCAAAGGACGTGAACATGTAATAGTAGTCAGACTGCGGGCTGTACATGACGTAGGCGCCCTCGATGCGCGAATGGTTCCCGCCCATCAGGTGCTTGCCGTAGCCCTGCCCGGCCAGCGGCATGCCGGTCGCCTTGTCCATCCCCATGATGAAAATGCCGCCCGAGTAGGAGCCATAGATCATCCACAGCTTGCCTTCCTTGTCGCGGAACGTGTTCGGGTCGACCACGTTGGGATGGATGCGCGCGTCGTAGATCGCGCCGTCCGGGCTGGCCTCGCCCCACATGCCGGACTTGATGAACACGCCCTTGTTGACGTACGGGCCTTCGATCTTGTCGGCCACCGCCAGGCCCAGCGCCGATCGCGGCGAGTCGCCCTTGCAGGTGTTGTAGTAGAAGTAGAACTTGCCGTCGTCGAGTTGAATGACGTCAGCCGCCCACAGGCCCGTGACCTGGGACCAGGCAAATGCCTCAGCCAGCGCCGTGGTCACGTTGGCGATCAAGGGGTTGCTGTTGTCGACGCCATCGGCGATCTTGGTCCAGTTCATCAGGTCCGTGCTCTTGGCGGCGGCCAGGTGCGAGCCGAAGACATAGTAAGTGTCACCGCTCTTGATGACCGACGGATCGTGGACCGACGCTTCGGTAAAGGCGAGTAGCGTATCGGGAACGGTGGAACCCGGTGGCGTGACCACGGGTGGCGTCACTACGGGTGGGGTCACTACGGGTGGGGTCACTACGGGTGGCGTTACCACGGGCGCCGGCGCGGAAGAACCGCCGCCGCCGCCGCCGCCGCCGCCGCAGCCGGCGGCCAGGATTGCTGCAGCAAGTGCGCAAGCGCGCAAAGTCAGTGGTGTGCGCATGTTCAGTTCTCCAGTGCGACGACGATCACGGCCTTGGCAGGCACACTGATGGACAGCTTGCCGTCGGCGCCGCGGGCGCTGAACGGGGCCGGCTTGACTGCCTGCGGATCCTTGAAGGTGTTATGCGCATCCATCGCCGCGGCGGTCAAGACGCGCCCGCTGGCGGCGGCGAGCTTCTGGCCTGCCAGGTTCACCGTCACCTCGGTTGCCTTTGCCGGATCGGTATTGACCAGCGCCAGGTAGACCTTGCCGTCCTTGGCGCGCGCAGCCGACACGCTAATGCCGGGAATGCTCGCGTCGCCCAGCTTATAGGTGGTGTTGCCCGTGACGGCAACCGGCAGCGATGTGGCGTCCTGGAACGGCACGTACATCTGGAACGCGTGGTAGGTCGGCGTGAGCAGCATCTTGTCCTTGTCGGTCAGGATCATCGCCTGCAGCACGTTGATCATCTGCGCGATGTTGGTCATGCGGACCCGGTCTGCATGCGCGTGGAAGATGTTGAAGTTGAGCGCAGCGACCACCGCATCGCGGATCGTGTTTTGCTGGTACAAAAAGCCGGGCGTGGTGCCCTTTTCAACGTCGTACCAGGTGCCCCACTCGTCCACCAGCAGGCCGATCTTTTTCTCGGGGTCGTTCTTGTCCAGCGCGGCCACGTTATTGACGATCATCGAATCGATCTTCAAGGTGTTCGCCAGCGTAGACATCCATTCGCCTTCAGGAAAGCCGGTCGCCATGCCCTTGCCTTCCCATTTTCCGGTCGGGATGGTGTAGTAGTGGAAGCTGATGCCGACGGTCTGGCCCTTGAGGCCCTTGCTCAGCACATCGGTCCACTTGGTGTCGTAGTCATTGCCGCCGCTGGCGATCAATTTAGGACGGCTCTGCTCCGGCGCCTTCAGAAAGGTCGAGTAATTTTTGTACAGGTTGGTGTAGTGCTCCGGCGTCATGTTGCCGCCGCAGCCCCACGCCTCATTCCCGATCGCGAAGTAATCGACCTTGAATGGCTTGTCGCGGCCATTCTTGCGGCGCAGGTTGGCCAGCGTCGACTTGCTGTCGGAAGTCATGTACTCGACCCAGTCAGCCATTTCCTGCACCGAGCCGGAGCCCAAGTTACCGTTGACGTAGACTTCGGCGCCCAATTGATCGGCCAGCTCGAAAAATTCATGGGTGCCGACCGCATTGCTCTCTTCCACGCCGCCCCAGTTGGTGTTGACCTTGACCGGGCGCTTGGCGCGTGGGCCGACCCCGTCCTTCCAGTGGTATTCGTCGGCAAAGCAGCCGCCCGGCCAGCGCACCAGCGGCACATGCAGCTGTTTGAGCGCGCCAATAACGTCCTTGCGCCAGCCCTTGACGTTCGGGATCTTCGAGTCGGGGCCCACCCACATGCCTTCGTAGATGCCGGTGCCGAGGTGTTCGGCAAACTGGCCGTACACATTTTTGTTGATGACCGGTCCCGGCTTGGCCGCGTCGATCGTGATGCTGACCTGGGCCATGGCCGCCCCTGCCGTGATCAATCCTGCCATACCGATAATGGCGATGCTGTGCTTGATGATGTTCATGCGTGTCTCCTGATTATTTCCTGATTCTTATTTGAATACAGCCACGAAACCGCCGTGTGCCTTGATGGTGATGCTGGCCTTGCCGCCCGCGATGTCGGACCGGGTGAATTCACGCTCTGTGGCGCCGTCCGCAATCAGTACACCCTTGCGCTTGCTCAGAAAGGAAAGGTCGAGCGCAATCGTCTTGTCGGCATCGTCCGCGTTCAAGCCCGCCACGTACCACGCCTTGCCGGCCTTGCGCGCGATGACCACATGGGCGCCGGGGTAGCCGTCGACGAACTTGCTGTCGTCCCAGCTGCGCGGTAGCGCTTGCAGGAAGCTTTTGACGTAGGCGGGCACGCTGGCCATGCCCGTGGGCGTTTCGGCAAAGTGCTGGATGCCGGACAAAAACAGCACCGATTCGGCCAGCTCGAAGCCATTGCGCGTGGCGCGCTTGATGTTGGGAATATCGCCGAACACCATGGGTGTAAAGTCCATCGGGTCGAACAGGTTACGGGCAAACGGCAGCATCGCTGCGTGCCGTACCACGGCATCCTGGTCCACCTGCGTGAAGGTCGTAAATTCCAGTCCCTTGATCGCTTCGGCGCTCATCAGATTGGGGTAAGTGCGCGCCCAGCCGCGCGGCAGCGTGGCCCCGTGGAAGTTGACCAAGAGGCCCGCATCGGCCGCGTCCTTGAGCAGCGCGATGTAGTAAGCCATGACGGAGGCGCCGTCACCCGGGAAGAAGTCGATCTTCACGCCCTTGATGCCCATCTCTTTCAAGCGCGCGAATTCCTTCTTGCGCTGGTCGGCCGTGAGCAAGGCGCCTTTGGGCGAATACTCGGTCTGATTCCACAGGCCCGACGAGTTGTACCAGACCAGCACGCCCACGTTCTTGCCGGCGCCGTACTGCGCCAGTTCGCGCATCTTGTCGTAACCGATCTTGCGGTCCCAGTCGGCGTCGACCAGTGCATAGTCCCACTTCATGTCGGCCGCGTAGTCGATGAACTGTTTCTGGACGTCGTAGACGGTGGCGTCGTCCTTGAGCAGGGCCCAGCTCCACGCGGCGTGGCCGGGCTTGACTTTCGCTTTGTCGAAAGCGATTGCCGGCGCCGCCAGGTCGGTGCCCAGGGTCGAGTCCATCACCGTTGGCAGGGAACCGAGCGCGATCAGACGCCATGGCGTGACCAGCGTTCCCGTCACGTCGGCCAGCACGGCACCGCCGGTAAATTTTTCGTCCGCCATCGGCAGGCCGATGCGATAGGTGGCGTCGGGCGACTCGGCCTGCAGGCGCGAGGCATGAAAGCTGCCATCCATGTCCGCTTCCGACAGCGCCACCCAGGTGTCGCCCGTCTTGAACAGCGCCGGGAAGACCCAGCCGGCTTTCGATGGCGAGGTGGTGCCCGCCGCGATGTCGCGCAAGTAGTGTTCTTCGTAGGCTGGATTGGTGTTTTTCCAGCCGGTCTGCGCGACCTGCATCGGCTGCAGCCAGGCTTTGGCCGAAGGCGCAAAGGCAAAGCTGGTCGCTTCGCTGACAAACTGCTTGCGCCCTTCCCCCTTGACGATGTAACGCAGCGCCACGCCGTCATTGGAAACGCGCAGCACCACGTCCATGGCCTGCCCCGCCCCATTGCGCACCGTGAACACCTGCTCGTTGGCGCGGTAGCTCACGTGGCGCCGTTTGCCAACCGCCATCTCGTACTGTTCGCTGACAGCCTTGACGCTTGATGTCTGCGCCAGCGTGAGCTTGCCGGCCAGGTCGGCGCCGGCCAGTTGCAGGCCCAGGGTCGATGGCAAGATCACTGGCACCCCGTTGCGCTGAACCGAATAGGTCAGCGTCTGCTGCGCGTCGAGGGCCACCTTGACGCTAATGCGGCGATCGGGACTATCGAGGGCGTGGGCCGGAAATGCGCTGGCGACGAGCGCGGCGAAGACGGATTTGTGGATGAGGTTCATGCTGCGCTGCCTTATAGGTGACGTGCGAAGGCCCAGCGACCGCAACGGCCCCGGGCAACTGGCAAAGCTGTAGATTTAGATCCAGCCGGCGTCGACGACGAAATCCTGGCCGGTGCACATGGCGCTATCGTCGGAGGCGAGGAACAGGGCCATGGCCGATATATCGTGCGGCATCAACAGCCCCGGCAAGCACTGTGCGCGCTTGATTTCAGCCTTGCCCGCATCGTCCACCCACAGGTCGATCTGGCGCTGCGTCATGACCCAGCCGGGCGTGAGCGTATTGACGCGGATGCCGTGCGCGCCCAGGTCGCGCGCCAGCCCGCGCGTGAGACCCACGACTGCAGCCTTGGTCGCGCAGTAGACCGGATAGCCGCCGTTCATGGCGTGATACGACATGGACGAGACGTTGATGATCGAGCCGCCGCCCTTGGCCTTCATGCCTTCGAGGACCGACTGGCAGGTAAAGAACATGGGGCGTTGGTTGATCGCGATGCGCTGGTCGTAGAAGTCGACAGTGACGTCTTCGGCCTGGTGGCGCTGGTCGTTGGCGGCGTTATTGATCAGCACATCGAACTCGCCCAGCTTGACGGACAGTTCGTCCATCGTCAGCTGCAGCGTATTGATGTCGGTGATGTCGCAAAAGCGAAATTGCGGACGCACGAAACCGGCCGCGCCGATCCGCTCGCACAGCGCTTCGCTCGCTTCGCGCACGATATCGACAAAAGCGACGATGGCGCCCTGGGCGGCAAAGGCGGCGACCATGTCTTCGCCAATGCCGCTGCCCCCGCCGGTGATGAATACGCGCTTGCCTACAAGGCTTGGGTAGGTGGCTTTTTTCATGTTACTGGTCTCCTGCTTGTTTTTATAGTGGTCAAACGCGCTGCATCAATCGTGGGTCATCACCCCGTCGCGCCGGCGCCAGATCGCGCCGGCGTTTTCATCGCGCAGGGCCTGCGGCAATAATGCCTGGGGCAAGTTCTGATAGCAAACCGGGCGCAGGAAGCGGGCGATCGCGGCCGTGCCGACCGAGCTGCTGCGACCGTCGGAGGTGGCGGGGAACGGCCCGCCGTGCACCATCGCCGTCGACACTTCAACGCCGGTGGGCATGCCGTTGGCCAGGATGCGCCCGACTTTGCGCTCCAGCACCGGCAGCAGCGCCCGCACTTGTTCCAGATCGGCGTCATCCATCTGCACGGTGGCGGTCAACTGCCCTTCCAGCATTTCGGTAATCGCGCGCATTTCGTCAACGTCGTCGCAGGCCACCAGCAGCGAAGCCGGCCCAAAGATTTCGGCGTGCAGCGCATGCTCGGCCATGAATGCCTTGCCGGTGGTGCGAAACAGCGCCGGGCTGCCCTTGCCTTCCGCGTGCGCGGGCGCCTTGAGCTGCTCGACAGCGTCGTGCGAACCGAGCATGTGCACGCCGCGCTGGTACGCAGACGCGATGCCCGCGGTGAGCATGGTGCCCGCTTCGATGTCGGCCAGCGAGCGCGCGGCCTGCTCGGCGAAAGCGTCAAAGTCGGGACCGGCCAGCGCCAGCACCAGGCCGGGATTGGTGCAGAACTGCCCCACGCCCATTGTCATGGAACCGGCAAAGGCGGTGGCGATCTGCACGCCGCGCGCGGCCAGCGCATGCGGGAACAGGAAGAAAGGATTAATGCTGCTCATCTCCGCATACACGGGAATTGGCTGCGCGCGCGCGGCGGCGACAGCCATCAGCGCGGTGCCGCCCGAACGCGAGCCGGTAAAGCCGACTGCCTTGATGGCGGGATGGGCCACCAGGGCCTGGCCGATGCCGTTGCCGGTTCCAGTCAAGAGCGCGAACACGCCGGCCGGCAGTGCGCACAGTTCAACCGCCTTGACGACAGCGCGCGCCACCAGCTCGGACGTGCCGGGGTGGGCCGAATGGGCCTTGAGGACCACCGGGCAGCCGGCCGCGAAGGCAGCAGCGGTGTCGCCGCCGGCCACCGAAAACGCGAGCGGGAAATTACTGGCCGCGAAAACGGCGACCGGGCCAAGGCCGATCATGCGCATGCGCAGATCAGGGCGGGCCATTGGTTGACGGTCCGGCAAGGCGCTGTCGATGCGCACATCGGCCCACGAACCTTCGCGCAGCAAGTCGGCGAACAGCTTGAGCTGGCCGACCGTGCGTCCGCGCTCACCTTCAAGGCGCGCGCGCGGCAGGCCCGATTCGGCCATTGCGCGCACGATCAGGTCGTCGCCCAGGGCCAGGATTTGCACGGCGACCGTCTCCAGGAAGCTGGCGCGCGCCTCGTTGCTGGTGGCGCGGAAGGTGTCGAAAGCGCCTTCGGCAAGGCGGCATGCTTCATCGATCTGGGCCGCATCGACCATGTAGATGGCCGGTTCGATCGCTGCGCGCAGGGCCGGGTTGAAAGCCTGGAAGGAACCGCCATTGCCGCGGACCTGGCGCCCGTCAATCAGTGCGTCACCGGTAATCATCATAGGGAGCTGACTTTCGTAAAAGTGGATTGTTCGACCGTGAGGCTGTTGCGCAGCGCCGGACCGAAGGCTGGCGCCTCGACCTCGAACGTCTCGCCAGGGAGCACGGTGATGTTGTCGGCCACGCTCAGGGTGGCGGTGCCGAAGAAATGGATATGCACGTCGCCCGGACGATTGAACAGGCCGTACTTGAAGTGGTGGTACTCGAGGTTGGCGATACTGTGCGACATATTCTGTTCGCCGCTGACGAACGCCTTTTCCCAGCGCACCTGGCCGTCCACGCCATAGATGCGCGAGGTGCCTTCCACGTGGTCCGGCAGCTCGCCCACCAGCAGCGCGGCGCCAAGACCGCAATTGCGCAGCTTGGAGTGCGCCAGGTACAGATAGTTCTGGCGTTCCGTCACGTGGTCGGAAAACTCGTTGCCGATCGCGAAACCGAGGCGGTACGGCTGGCCGTCGTCGCCGATCAGGTACAGGCCCGCGATCTCCGGCTCCTCGCCGCCGTCGAGCGCGAACTCGGGCATCTGCAACGGCTCGCCGTCGGCGCGCACGATCGAACCGTCGCCCTTGTAGAACCACTCGGGCTGCACGCCGCGCTGGCCTGAGGCCGGCTTGCCGCCTTCCACGCCCATGCGGAACATCTTCATGCTGTCCGACAGCGTCTCGGCGTCGCCGCCGATTTTCTTGTGCATGGCGTCGCGCGTGTCGGCGCTGCCAAGGTGGGTCAGACCGGTACCGGTGACGTAGCAGTGGGCCGCGTCGTCATGGTCGAGGGGCGCCAGCGGCGTGATGTTGGCGTACGCATGCTCCGTGCTGCCGGCGCTGGCCTGGGCCAGTTCGGCCAGGCCGGTCTTGCTGCGAATGGCCTGCTGGCCCAGCGCGTAGGTGCTGGTAAAACCATCGATCTCGCGGATCGCTTCGTGCTCGATGATGCCGACGCGGCGCTCGCCGGCGGCGTTCTTGAATTGAATGAGTAGCATGGTAGGTCCCGGATCAGTGAGAGTGGCGCGGCACGGCCGAACCGCGGCTGCCGAGCAGGAAGTCGAAGTCGCAGCCTTCATCGGCCTGCAGCACATGGTCGATATACAGCTTCTGGTAGCCGCTGGTCGCGGTCGGCGCCTGAGTGCCGGCGCGCGCCGCCAGGCGATCGGCCATTTCTGCATCCGAAATTTCAAGGTTCAACACGCCATTGGCGCAGTCGAGCGTGATGAAGTCGCCATCCTGGACGATACCGAGCGGGCCGCCCGCCATCGATTCAGGGGCCACGTGCAGCACCACGGTGCCGTAGGCGGTGCCGCTCATGCGCGCGTCCGAAATGCGTACCATGTCGGTGATCCCTTGCGCCAGCAGTTTGGGCGGCAAGCCCATGTTGCCCACTTCAGCCATGCCGGGGTAACCCTTGGGGCCGCAGTTTTTCATGACCAGGATCGAGTTCGCGTCCACGTCCAGATCAGGGTCGACAATGCTGCGCTTGTAGTGATCGAAGTCTTCGAACACGACGGCCTTGCCGCGATGCTGCATCAGGTGCGGCGAGGCGGCCGACGGCTTGAGCACGGCGCCGCGCGGGGCCAGGTTGCCGCGCAAGATGCAGATGCCGCCGTCTTCGATCAGCGGCGTGACCAGCGGGCGAATGACTTCATCGTCGTAGATCGGTGCGTCTTCGCAGTTTTGCCAAAGGCTCTTGCCGTTGACGGTGAGCGCATCTTTGTGCGGAATCAAGTTGCCATCGCCGAGGCGGCGGATCGCGCCCGGCAGGCCGCCGGCGTAATAGAACTCCTCCATCAAAAAGCGGCCCGACGGCATCAGGTCGACGATGGTCGGCGTGCCCTTGCCGATCGTGGTCCAGTCTTCCAGTTCGAGCGGCACGCCGATGCGCCCGGCGATTGCCTTCAGGTGGATCACGGCGTTGGTCGAGCCGCCAATGGCGGCGTTGACGCGGATCGCGTTCTCGAATGCTTCGCGGGTCAGGATTTTTGACAGGCGCAAGTCTTCGCGCACCATCTCGACGATGCGGATGCCCGACATGTGGGCCAGCACATAGCGGCGCGAATCGACGGCCGGGATGGCGGCGTTGTGCGGCAGCGACGTGCCGAGCGCTTCGGCCATGCAGGCCATCGTCGAGGCGGTGCCCATGGTATTGCAGGTGCCGGCCGAGCGCGACATGCCCGATTCGGCCGACATAAATTGGTGCAGCGTGATGGTGCCGGCCTTCATCTGCTCGTGCAGCTGCCAGACGGCGGTGCCGGAGCCGATGTTCTTGCCGTTGAGCTTACCGTTGAGCATCGGGCCGCCGCTCACGACGATCGTCGGCAGGTCGACACTGGCCGCGCCCATCAACAGGGCCGGCGTGGTCTTGTCGCAGCCGACCAGCAGCACGACCGCATCCATTGGGTTGCCGCGGATCGATTCCTCGACATCCATGCTGGCCAGGTTACGGGTAAGCATCGCCGTTGGGCGCAGATTCGATTCGCCGCTGGAAAAGACCGGGAACTCGACCGGAAAACCGCCCGCTTCGAGGATACCTTTTTTGACATACTCCGCCAGTTGGCGGAAGTGGGCATTGCAGGGGGTCAGTTCAGACCAGGTGTTGCAAATGCCGATGATCGGCTTGCCGTGGAATTCGTGATCGGGAATGCCCTGGTTCTTCATCCAGCTGCGGTACATGAAGCCGTTTTTATCCTGGCTACCAAACCATTCAGCAGAGCGCAGAGTAAGCTTTTTCGTCTCAGACATGTATTTCTCCTAGTTGTTCTGGCCGTATCGAAACGCATGTCGTCGTTCGGCTGGCGATGGAGAAATAATAGAGACTCTTGAGATGCCTTTCCAATCAATTTTTTGCAAGTATTGATACTGAAATCGGTATGAATCATCCAAAATCCACTCCGGGCTCAGTTTCCTCGCAGACACGAGCTCTACCGTCACGCCTTGATTTCGTGCTTTAAAACGCAGTTTTCCTCGGAGGGATGAGTGTCATGGCGCCACCCTAATGCGCGATCTGCGTAGCGCTTCGCCGCTCGGCTGCCGGTCGAGCATGGGCGCCGATTTCCGTCATGCTAATGCGGTTGACCCATACGCGGCCAAGACCTCGTCACGCAAGGAAAATTGTTGCTTAGATTTAGTCCAGGGAGTCGGACGATGCTCGGCGTTGTGCTTTCGCCACCCACGCGAGCTTGTCCGTGAAAAAATTTTTTGATCAAGCCGGATGGCCCGGCCCGCCGCGCTTACCAGCTCAGGTTCATCGAAACCTGGTCCATGCGCATGGCCATCGTGCCCTTCATAAAGGCTGGCTCGACGAGATCGACCTGGCCGCTATTGTCGACCTGCATGGTCGCTTGGGTGGTATCGGGACTGGGGAAGATTGTCACCACATTGAGCGAACCATCTGCGCGCTTGCCCAGCACCATCACGATATGGTCGATATCCTTTTTTTGATATTGAAACGTGTCGGCCACCGGATTGGGATTGCCGGCCGTGCGCACCGCGCCGGCCCGCATGTCGGTCACGCGCTCGATCACGAGCGGCTTGGGGTGCGGTACCTTCAGCTTTTTCTTGGGATCGTTGATGAATCGATCGACTTGGTCGACAGCGGTCTTGGAAAATACACCGACCGTTCCCGGATCGCCCAGCGGCTTGCTGCGCAGCAGCGCCAGCGCGCTTCGGCCGGCGCTGGAGCGCAAGGCGGCGCACAGATGCATGGCCATCGATTCGGAGTCTTCGAACATGGTGTGCTTTTCACTGCCCGCAATCCGCGTGACCTTCTGGCGGATAACGTTCGCGACATAACTGACCTTCGCTTCACCGCCCTTGCTGACGCGTTTCCAGTCGCCATTGGGCTGGGTGGGAGCTGCCACGGAAAAACGCCCGTTCAGGGTTTTGACGCGTGAAGGGATATCGCCCACGTCTTCATCAACCACCATGAAGGACGGCAAGTCTGGAGCGAGACCCGTGACGTTTTTCTTGGTTATTGCGTCGCTGCGCGTCATGACCGGGTCCAGGCGGGTGATGGGAGTAATCCCGGGCACCTCTGCTTGGGCCGAGCGCAAATCGTATTTGCTGCGCGTGCTATTGGGCGCCGGGAGGGCGCTGCGCCGCACGTCGAGGTGGAAGCAGTTGCTGGGCGGACTGCCGACGCCGTCCCACATCGGTACCACTACGGGCTGCACCCGCGCCGCGGTGGTCATATGCGCTTCTTCGTAGTGATTCCTGCTCAGGTCGTTGTTCAGTACAAAAGCAGGAATCTTGCCCACCGCAAAGCCGTCGCGCAGATGCATGTGCGCGTGACTGACTGTCGGAATCTTTTCCTGATCTGCAAGTATGGCGACGGCTTCGGAAATGCTCAGCGTGCCACTGATGTTTTTAAGAAGGACCTCAAATACTTTCATCGCTGACTCCTGAGAGAAGATGAAGGAAGGCGGCCGTTGCGCCTGGTCTGCAAGATCGTGGGAAGTGTACACGCGTAAATACATTTCCGGCAAGATTTATCCGAAACCATCCCGGCCATGGCGTTCAGGCACGCGACCAGGCACCTGGAGTGCTCGCCCGCGCATCGTGTCGCCATCCTTGCTCGCCCTCAGAGTTTGAAGCGGCTCTCCGGCAAGCCCCGCACGCCACGCAGCTTTGCGCTGAACAGCGCGCCATCGTGTAGCGCCGGCTCGCTCATCCCCACGCGGGCGCTCGTCACATACAGGACATCGCCGTCGGGACCGCCAATGGCCACGCAACTCGGCTGCAAGGCGGGCGACTCGACCACGCGCTCGATGTTGCCGTCCGGCGCGTAACGCACTACCCGGCTGGCGCCCCATTGCGCATTCCACAAGTGGCCGTCGGCGTCGATGCACGAGCCATCCGGCTCGCCCGCGTTGCCTTCGAGTTCGGCAAACACGCGCTCGTTACCGATCGCGCCAGTGACAACGTCGTAATCGCAGCAGCGAATCGTCCGGTCCGGCGAATTGCAGTAGTACATGGTGGCGCCGTCCGGACTGAAACAGATGCTGTTGGCAATGGCGCAGCCCGGCAGCGGCAGGCGCTCGAGCTGCAGGTCGGCGCCGAGGCGGTAGTAAGCGCCAATGGCCGCGCGCGGCTGCACCGTATTGAAGGTGCCGAACACAAAACGGCCCTGGCGGTCGCAGCGGCCATCATTCAGACGCGTGGTCAAGCCTGCCTCAACCGCGCAGATGGGCGTCACGGCGCCGGTCGAGAAATCGAAAAACGCCAGTTGCGACGCCAGGCCCAGCAGCAGCCTGTCATCATTGCCCGTCAGCGCGAACGAGGCTAGCGGTTCGGGCATCGGCCAGGTGCTGGTCGTGCCCGTGGCCGGGTGGTGCGCATACAGCGTGGCGCCCAGGATGTCGGTCCACAACACCCGCTCGCTGCGCTCGCACCACAGCACGCACTCGCCAAGTTGATTCTCGACGTCGACCATTAACTCAAGCATTGTTACTCCACTGAAAATCTGTATTTGGACACGGTTGCATATTCTTCTCCCGGGCGCAAAATTGTGTTGGGGAAGGACGATTGATTGGGCGAATCCGGAAAGTGCTGCGGTTCAAGGCAAAAGCCGCTGCGAAAACCATAGTTGCGGCCTTTGCCGGTCAGCTTGCCGTCGAGGAAATTGCCGCTATAAAACTGGACGCCCGGTTCTTCGGTCAGCAATTCGAGCACCCGGCCCGATACCGGTTCGCGCACGCGCGCGGCCAGGGTGAGGCGGTCGATGCCAGCCTTGTTCAATACAAAATTGTGATCGTAACCGCTGCCGTTGCGCAGTTGTTCATCGTCTTCTCCCACCCGCGCGCCGATCAGGCGGGGGGCGCGGAAGTCGAAGGCTGTGCCTTCCACGGGCGCAATCTCGCCAGTGGGAACCAGCGCGCGATCGATGGGCGTAAAGCTATCGGCGGCAATCGTCAACTCGTGCGCCAGGATATCGCCCTCCCCGGCCAGGTTGAAGTACGAGTGCTGCGTCAAGTTCACGGGCGTGGCCTTGTCGGTCACGGCATCGAAATGCATCACCAGTTCGTTGGCGCTGTTGAGCTCGTAAATGACGACGACATCGAGCGTGCCGGGATAGCCCTGCTCGCCATCCGGGCTGCGGTAGCTCAGCGTCAGGCCGACCGAATCGCCCTCCTGGAACGGCAAAGCATTCCACAGCACCTTGTGGTAGCCATCGTGCCCGCCGTGCAAGTGATTGGTGCCATTGTTGACGGGCAGTTGCCACAGCTTGCCGTCGAGCGTGAAGCGGCCGTCGCGAATCCGGTTGCCATAGCGTCCGATCAGCGCGCCGAAATAAGGCGAATCGTCGATATACGGTTCCACGCTGTCGAAGCCGAGCACGATGTCGGCATGGTTGCCTGCGCGGTCGGGCGTATGGATGGCGGTGATGATGCCGCCGAAGTCGGTGATCTTGACGACCAGCCCGTTGGGGTTGGTCAGCGTATAGAGTGTGGCGGCGCGGCCGTCGGGCAACATCCCGAACGGCGCTGTATGGATGCTGGCTTGCAAATTAGTCCTCGTTGATGTGGTCCCCGCCGTTCAGGCCAACGACGGCGTGCCGAACAGCGGCATGCCATCCTTGTCCCAGCGTAGCGGCTTGACATAGGTGTGGCGGTCGGGATTCCATAGGGGATCCCCGACAATCTCGGTATAGGTGCGCGCGTGGTAGACCAGCATCACCGTTTCGCCATCGTCGCCCACGGTAAAGCTGTTGTGGCCGGGTCCGTAGACACCGTGCTCGTAGCAGGTCGACAGCACCGGTTCCTTCAGTTTGGTCCAGGCGGCCGGGTCGAGCACGTCAGCTTCGGCGTCGGCCCACAGCAAGCCCATCGCATAATTTTCATCGGTGGCACTGGCCGAATAGCTGATGAAAATCTTGCCGTTGCGCTGCATGACGGATGGGCCCTCGTTGACCCAAAAGCCACGGATTTCCCAGTCGAATTCGGGTTTGCTCAGCAAGACAGGCGGCCCGCCCAGTTGCCACGGCGTGGCCATGGGGGCGATATACAGGTTCGAATTGCCTTCGATCGCTTCATCCTTTTGGGCCCACAGGTAGTACAGCTTGCCCTGGTGGGTGAAAGTGGTGGCGTCCAGGCAAAAGCTATCGATGCCAGTATCGATCTGGCCCATGAACTCCCACTCCCCGACCAAGGGATTGGGGTTGCTGTTGCGAACGGCGTACATCCGGTGCTGGAACAATTTGTTCTTGATCTCGCGGCTAGGCGCGGCCGCAAAATACACGTACCACGCGCCATCGTTGTAATGAAGTTCTGGCGCCCACAGCAATTCGCTATACGGGCCGGACTCTGGCTTATGCCATATATCGACAGCTTTCTCGGTCGCAAGTTCCGCAATTGTGCGGGCGCGACGCAATTCAATCCGATTATATTCCGGGACCGAGGCCGTGAAATAATAATAGCCGTCGGTGTGGCGATAAATATGGGGATCGGCGCGTTGCTCGATCAGGGGGGTCAGTTTTTGCATGTGTTTAGATCGCTGCGTAGCCACGGATTTTCATATCGGCCTTTACTTGGCCGTAATAGTCATCGCTGATGCGGTACTTGAACATCAGCAGCCCCATGATGAGGTGAAAGAAGCCAGGAATGATGGTCAGCATCAGGGCAATGCCGGTCAGCGCCAGCGGCGACTGGGCCACGTTGGGCTGGTAATTGAAAAACGTCAGCAACACGCCGACCAGCGCGCCGGCCACGGCCATGCCCGCCTTCTGGCACACGGAAATACCGCCAAAGGCAAAGCCGGACACTCGCTTGCCAGTCTTGAGCTGGCCGTAATCGATGGTTTCGGCAATGGCCGACCAGAACACCGGTGCGTGCAAGTCCACGACAAACGACAGCACAAAGTAAAGCACGAAGGCCAGTGCAATGTCGCCCGGCTTGACGGCGTAATAGATCAGCACGCTGATGGCAGCGACGGCGATCTGGGTGTTGCGAAACAGCTTGACCTTGCAATACGACTTGGTGATCCAGGTCGAGGCGACCATCGACAGGATCGCGGCAACTACGCCGGTCGTCAGGAAGGCAGACACGACGGCCGTATCGCCGCCCAGGTAATACTTGGCGTAATAAATGGCGACCGAGCCGCGCACCACGTAGCCCACAGTGCCGCTAATGCACACGCCGCACAGCACCAGCCATTGGTCGTTGCGCATGAGCAGCTTGAATTGTTCGGACAGCGATTGCTTTTCAACGACGTGCACCACACGCTCGGTGGTCGTGAAAACGCAAAACAAAAAGAGCGCCACGCCCATCACCGCCATCACGGCCATGGCCGCCTGGTAACCGGTCGCAGGATTGCCATTGCCCCATTTTGCCGCCAAGATCGGCACAATGATGGTGACCATGAAAGCGCCGATCTTGGCAAAGAACAGGCGGTAACCGTTGGCCGAGAGGCGCTCCTTGGGGTCCGCCGTCAAGCCGCTGATCAACGAGATGTACGGAATGCCCACGCCCGCCGTCATGATGGTCATCAGGATGTAAGTGGAGTACGCCCAGACCAGCTTGGCGCTGTAAGCCCAGTCCGGCGTGGTGAACACAAAAAAGACACTGATGCCGTAGGGAATGGCCAGCGCCAGCAGCCACGGCCGATAGCGGCCCATGCGCGAACTGAAGCGATCGGTCATCTGCCCCATCGCCAGGTCGGCCACCGCGCCGATCACTTTGACAATGACGAACAGCAAGGCCAAGTCTTGCGTGCGCAAGCCGTAAATATCCGTGTAAAAAAACGTGATGATCAGCATCATCGACGAAATGACGACGTTCAGGGCCATGTCGCCCGCGCCGAACCCGACCTTTTCCAGCGTGGATAATTTTTGGGTGTTCATCGTGAACCTTGTGCGGCGCGTGCCCGGGACTGAGCGGCGCAAGAGAAATAGGTCATGGCCGCGAACGGGCCAGTGGGCTTGGTATTCATGCGTCTCCTAAGTATTCTTTTTATGTAATCTTTTGGCATTTGCATGCTCTAAAAACATATTATGGAAACGCGAGAAATCAATCCAATCAATTTTTTGACGTTTTCGATATCGTTTTTGATATCGAGATCAGCATGGTTTGCCATCCCTCGTATGCATCAAATTGCGCGCTGACCGTCTTGCAGCGCTCAGCAAGACGCCTCGAGGCCAGCAAGGCGCGCAAGTGCGCCGTCAGCTTCGTTGTCGTAAGGCGCGCTCTGGTCAGGCCAAGTCCAACGCCGAGTCCGCTTACCCGTTCTGCATTATCGAATTGATCGTAGGCAAGCGCCACGATCAATTGAGGAATTCCTGCACGCAATGCTTCCGCTGTTGTTCCGATACCACCGTGATGGATCAGCGCGGCCGCGTGGGGCAGTATTTTGCGCAGCGGCAGGTAGGACTGCCACAGCACGCCCGGCGGCAAGTGGGCAGCAACCTGGTCGCGGTGCGGCGTGAGGAAGATGGCGCGCTTGCCGAGCGCGCGCGCCGCCGCCAGGGCATGGCCAAAGTAAGCGTCGGCCTGGCGGTTGGCGGTGCCCGGCGTAAATACCAGTGGCGCCTCGCCTGCCGCTAAAAATTGCGCCAGCTCTGGCGTGAACTCGGCCTCGGGGTCGGGGTCAAACAATGCGAAGTCGCCGCAGCACAGTGGTTGCGGCCAGTCAGGCTTGGGTTCGCCAAACCAGGGAGGGAAAAGCGTCACCGACAAATCCGGTCCATCGTGCAGCAGGTCGAGCAAGCTCTTTGCCGGGGCCACGCCGGCGGCGGCGCGGTCAGCGTTAATGTCCGGCATGACGACCGGGTCAATCAGGCGCGCACCGATCTGCCGCCACAGCCAGCGCCGCGCCGCAAGTGGCACCCAGCGCGGCACGCGCAGCGGCCCCAGCAGCAGCGGATCGTACACCGTTGGTATGTTTGACGGTGCCAGGTAGCCCAGCACAACGCGCAGGTCGGGCCGCAGTGCGCGGCACAGCAGCGCCTCGTGCAGCGCCAGCGGGTGGGTGACAATGACGCACGGCTCATCCTCGGGCAAGGCAGCGACAATGTCGCCCAGTTCGCGCAGGCCCGGGCGCACCGCGCGCCAGACCACGCCAAAGCCGCGCGTGGGATGCCAGACGTCCGGGTCGTCGAGTACGGCCGGATCGGCAAAGGTGCCGTGAAACGGCAGGCCGGCCTGCTGCACGGTCTGTGCGTGCAATTGTGGGCCGACAAAAGTAATCGCATGGCCGGCGTCGCGCAGACCGAGGGCCAGCTTAAGGAATGGAAACAGGTCCCCGGCCGAGCCGGTCGTGACGACGACCGCGTGCGAGGTCAAGATGGCGCAGCGGGGGTTGAAGGAGCCGTTGAAGGGAGCGTCGAAGGCAGCGGTAATCCCCCCGCCAGCGAAGCGGGCAAGCTCAGGCGTTTCCAGTAGAGTTTGGTGCCGGTC
Source organism: Massilia sp. TSP1-1-2 (assembly GCF_049896185.1). NCBI lineage: Bacteria > Pseudomonadati > Pseudomonadota > Betaproteobacteria > Burkholderiales > Oxalobacteraceae > Massilia > Massilia sp. TSP1-1-2. The sequence continues at coordinate 1,779 of NZ_JAFCTU010000016.1, read as the reverse complement.
AGACCGCCGTGCGGCTTGAGCGCGTAGTCGGGAATTTCCCCGGCGAAGGTAAAGCCGAAGCGTTCATACAGGGGCGCGGCGCCGCCTTCGGTCGCCGTATCGAGTACCAGCAGCGTTTTGGCCAGGCGCACGGCGCACGCCTCGACGTGCGTCATCAGCCTGGCGGCAATACCGCGGCCACGGTACGCGGGGCGCGTCATCAGTTTGCCGATCTCGGCGCGGTGCGGCTGGTTGGGCGGACAGTCGACGATCAACGTCACGGTGCCGGCCAGCACATCGCCATCCCATGCGCCCAGCACCACCCGCTCGCCCCGCCCGGCCGCCGCGAGCGCATGCTCCCAGAACGCACCCGCGGCCTCGGGCGCGAGCGGCGCCATGAAGCTCACCGAGCCGCCGTCCGCCACCACTTCCACCAGCAGCGTGGTCAGTTGGCCCAACGTATCCCGGCAAGCATTCAGGGAATGAATCGCAATTTCCATCTTCTAGCTCCGGGCGAGGACGACAACATACTGACAGGGAAGTTCCGTTTCATTAACGAAGGTTACCTCAGAAGGCGGCCCAAAAGGAAGGCAATCGCCGGCGGCCAGTACTTGGCGCGCGCCATCTTCAATAATGACCAGTTCGCCCACCTGCACCCAGACCGCTTGCCGGATGTGAACATACGACGACGCCGGCAGCACGATTGTCTGGCGCGCAGGCAGGGCGACCTGCACAATTTCCAGTGGATGGTCGGCGCGGGCCAGTACCTGGCGTCGCTCGTAGCCCGTGGCGGGGTCGCGCCACAGGATCTGATCTGCGGCGCGAGAAACGCGGCTGGCATGGGCGTTGTTGAATTAATCGACGCTGGGCAAAAAGAGCACCTGTTTTCCGGCTTTTCCAGATTTTTACGGACAACGGCATGCCGAGACTGTTCATCCTGTTGAGTGCAGACGCACTGATCCACGCCTCGGTTTTCTGGCGTGCCAGAGCACGTGCTTTCATCGTATTGCCAAAGATTCGCTTGTAGCGCTGCATCGCAAGTTCCACGTAGCTGCGCAAATTGTAGCCCGTTATCCGCTGCCAGGTGAGGCGCCCTTTCTCAGCAATAGTTTTAATATGTTTGTCCCGCTAGGTGTGGCCGGTGGCGGAAAGTACAGCGCCCTTGTGCGGTGGTATGATTACCTGCGCATCGGGCTGCTTCTCCAGCACTGCCTGCGCTACCGGCTCGCCGTCGTAGGCGCCATCACCCATGAAAGTTTCAAACGGTGTCGTGATCTGACCGAGCAGATCTGGGACGGCCGTCGGGTCGCCCACTTCCGGTGTCGTCAGTTCGCACGCAAGAATTTGATGATGCTCGTTGATCGCCAAGTGCAGCTTACGCCACGTGCGGCGCGCGGCAACGTCATGCTTTTCCTGGCGCCATTCGTCTCTTCCGTACACTTTGAGCCCGGTGGAGTCCACGATGACGATCGTGCCTGGCTCCAGCGCTTTGCTCAAGGCCTGTCTTGGCAAACCGATGCTTCTCTTGGAGATACAGCTGAAATCAGGGATGCTGATCTCCACCTTCAATCCACGGGCAAGCGAGTTCATGAAGCCTTCGGTCTGCCGCAGTGCCAGATGAAAAACCTGACGTAGAAACAGCGCGGTTTCGATCGCTACATGGGAATACTTCATCGGCCGGCCGCGCGCCCCGGTCTTGGCCCAATCCAACCAAGTTAAGACCTTTCAACAGTTTTTCTGAGTCATCTTCTTGTGTGGTTTTACGCCGGGCTTCCTGGGCTTCGAACGATTCTCTCGATG
>NZ_JAFCTU010000015.1:0-128061 GCF_049896185.1 Massilia sp. TSP1-1-2 | reverse complement strand
AATTCCACCACAACAACCAAGATCAGGACATAATTTGTTCAAAAAACACACCCGACAAGTAGTCTGACACAGGGGGCGTTTCGCGAGCAGCACTTCAGCCACGCCTAATCGCTTGGCGCGAAGACCGTTATCGAACTGGTCGTAGGCAAATGGCACGATGAGTTGCGGTATTCCTGCACCAAAGGCTTCGGCAGTGGTCCCAATGCCACCGTGGTGCACAACGGCGGCCGCGCGCGGCAGCAATGCATCGAAAGGTACATGCGCTTGCCACAAAATATCGGGCGGTAATGAATCGGGCAGTTGTGCTGCATGTGGAGTGATGAAAAGTCCGCGCCGCCCTAGGCGCTTTAAAGCCTTCGCCGCAGTATCGAAATAGCGCGCGGCGTGCTGGTGTCCGGTCCCGGGAGTAAACACAATCGGCGGGCTGCCATTGACCAGAAATTGCTCCAGTTCCGGCGCCAAGGGGGCCCCGCTGCTTGAAGGGGCACTGACAAAATCACCTTCCACGAAAGGCTGAGGCCAATCGACTTGAACGCAGGCGTACCAGCTTGGAAACAAGCCCACCGACACATCAGGCGCTGTCAACATATGCTCAAAAAAATGCCGCACTGGCGGCAGCTTGTGTTGCTCTCGTGCCGCGTTAAGGCTAGGCAAGGTCAGGGGGTCGACCCAGCCCTTGTGAATCAGTCTCCACAGCGCCTGTCGCCAATTGATCGGAATCCAGGACGGAATACGCAACGAGCCGGCCGTGAGCATGTCATGGCTGCTGCACAGGTTCGACGGGGCGAGATATTGGCAAACAATCCGCAAATCCGGTCGAATCGCCCTTGCAAGCACAGCCATTGGAACGAGAATCGGGTGGCATAGCACCACGCACGATTGCTCGGCTGGCAGCCGCTCAATGATCTGGCATATGGCATTAAGGTGGGGCACCAATCCCTTCCAGACCACGCCCCAGCCTTTGCGTTCATCCCAAAGGTCGGGGTCGCTTAGCTGCGCCTGGAATTGCTCATGGGTGCCGAAAGTTTGAAAAGGAAGGCCCGCAGCGTGGACGGTCGCAGCTTGAAAACCCGGTACGAGCATCAATACCCGTCTTCCGCGTGCAAGCAAGCCCTGCGCTATCGTGATGAACGGAAGCAAGTCGCCACCTGTTCCGCTGGTGGCAATGATGACGAGAGGATCTTGGGCCCGGCTGAACATACCATGCACCGCAGCGCAACCTGTTGGCAAATAAGCATTGCTTTCGGTTGTCATTGCTTCCTTTTCGGCTTGTACTCGTTTGTACGATCACGACGTTTTGCTGTTGGCCGGCGACCGCGCTGCGCCAAGGCTCAGCGTACCAGCAACGTTGTCTTTATGGCAAGATAACGTTTTTGATTCCTCTGTTTGCGTAAGGTATGCGACGCCGCTGGCGTTGGCAGGGGCGACGGTTGGATTTCCGCTTGCGACGGGCGCCAAAAGCGCAAGCGCGTCGCCGCAGTGTCGCGCGTTTCATTACGGCGCGTGGAGCGCGCCGCAGAAACAATCAGCGTTTGCTTTTCAGGATCGAGCCGAGCACACCGCGAATGATTTCACGGCCCACCGACGAACCAATGCTGCGCGCGGCCGACTTGACCATCGCCTGCACCGGCGACTCGCGCTTGCTGCCGCCATTGCCAAACAAGCCGCCCAGGATGCTGCCAAAGCCACCCGAATCGGCCGCTGGTGCATCTGCCTTTTTGGCGGCGCGCGCTTCCTGTTCGGTCGCTGCCGTCGCGCTGGCGCGCCGCGCAAGGATTTCGTGCGCCGATTCGCGGTCCACGGTTTTTTCGTACACGCCGGCGACTACGGAAGCGGCAATGGCCGCCTTGCGCTCGGCCGCGTCGATCGGCCCGAGCTGCGACGCCGGCGGCAGGATGAACGCGCGCTCGACGATATTGGGCCGCCCCTTTTCATCAAGAAAGGAGACCAGCGCCTCGCCGACGCCCAGCTCCGAAATCACCTGCGCCGTATCGAGCGCCGGATTCGGGCGGAAGGTTTCGGCCGCCGCCTTGACCGCTTTCTGGTCGCGCGGCGTGTAGGCGCGCAGCGCGTGCTGCACGCGGTTGCCTAGCTGTCCAAGCACCGTGTCCGGAATATCGAGCGGGTTTTGGGTGATGAAAAACACGCCCACGCCTTTCGAGCGAATCAGGCGCACCACCTGTTCGATTTTCTGCAGCAGTTCCTTGGGCGCCTCGGCAAAAAGCAAGTGCGCCTCGTCGAAGAAAAACACCAGCTTCGGCTTTTCCAGGTCGCCTACCTCAGGCAGGTTTTCGAACAGCTCGGACAGTAGCCACAGCAGGAACACGCCGTACATGCGCGGCGCGTTCATCAGCTTGTCGGCAGCGAGGATGTTGACGATGCCCTTGCCGCGCGCATCGGTCTGCAGCAGGTCGTCGATGTTGAGCATCGGCTCGCCAAAGAACTGCTCGCCGCCCTGCTCCTCGATCGCCATCAGGCCGCGCTGGATGGCGCCGATGCTGGCCGCCGAGATGTTCCCGTACGAGGTGCGGTAGTCGGCCGCGTTGTCGCCCACGTTTTGCAGCATCGCGCGCAAGTCCTTGGAGTCGAGCAGCAGCAGACCATTGTCGTCGGCGATCTTGAAGACCAGCTGCAGCACGCCTTCCTGGGTGTCGTTCAGGTTGAGCATACGCGCCAGCAGCAGCGGGCCGAGGTCGGAAATGGTCGCGCGCACCGGGTGACCGTGCTCGCCGTACACATCCCAGAACGTCACCGGACAGGCCGCCCACGCCGGCTCCTCCACGCCCAGCATCTCCAAGCGCGCCTTCATTTTGTCGGACAGCGCACCGGCCTTGGCCATGCCAGACAGGTCGCCCTTGACGTCGGCCATGAAGACGGGCACGCCGATGTCCGAGAGCGATTGCGCGATCGTTTGCAGCGTCACGGTCTTGCCGGTGCCGGTCGCGCCGGTGATGCAGCCATGGCGGTTGACCAGGCTCGAGAGCATGTCGAGCGTGAAGGCCGGCGTGGCAGTGATGTTTTTTGCGATCGGCAGCGGGATAGACATGGTGGTTTCCAATAAGGGTAAGCGCGAAATTCTATACGAAAAGGCGGCCAGCCTTTACTTGTTTGGCGTCGTGATGTTGACCATGCCCTTGAAGTCGTAAGGAATGACGACCGTATTGACCTTGCCCTCGGCGATGCCTTCTGCGATCTTCATCTGCGCCTGCGCCTGCATGTAAGCGATCGCGCCTGCATTGGCGTTCAGCGCGGCGATGCGCTCCGCTTCTTTTTTCGCGATCTGCACTTCGACTTCCTTGGTTTTTTCCTCGTTCTTGGCGCGCACCAGGTTGTCGGCGCTGGCTTTGACGGCGTCGCTCGGCACCATGCTGCCGACCCGCACCTGCGAAATGACGATGCCGGCGAGCTTTTCGTCGATCAGCGTCTTGACCATGATCTCCTGGATCTCTTGCTCGATCTGGGAGCGGCTGTCGTTCATGTTCAGCGCCTCGTATTTGCGCGCCGTCTTGTAGATCGCGTTGCGCGCGGTCTGGTAAATATAGTTGTGCATCAGGTAGATGTCGCCGGTGTTGTCCACCATATGGAAGGAGCGGCTCTTGTTAATGTACAGCTCCGACACGGCCGACGGCGTGATGTTGTACACCACGCTGATGTCAAAATCCTTCATCGTCGAATTGTCGGCGGCCAGCGGCATCAAGTCCTTGACGTCCACGCTCACATCCTTGACCGGGAACGTCAGCACGTGGCCCACCAGCGTCTGGTTGAAGCTGCCCGCCACCAGTTCGCTGTTTTCGATGGTCTTGTCGAAATTGACCCGCAAGCCCACTTCGCCCGTATCGACGATGGTGCAACCGGTCGCGCCGACTGCGGCGACAAGAACCAGCAGGATGGCGGGTATTGTTTTTTTCATCAATTACTTTCAGTATTTTTCGGTAGGCGCCGGCTGCGCCGTTGGCAGGCAACATAACCTATATACTATTCGGCTGTAAAGATAGCGACACTACGGAGTTACCCTGAAAACTGAAACACTGCGCATTTCCTCGTCGGTCAGCGTGACCCCGGTGGCACTTGCCGATGCGGCCGGGCTGGCTGCACTGATCCAGGAAAATACTGCATACCTGAAGAAATATCTGCCGAAAGTCGTCACACTGTCGAGCATTGCCGCGTGCACCGCGCATGTGCAGCACGTAATCGAGGCCGGCCAGGTCGACGAGCTGTTCGAGTGGCATATTTTTGCCAACGACAAGCTGTGCGGCGCGATTCGCGTGAATAAAATCGAGCTGGAGAACCGCAAGGCGTCGATGGGTTATTACATCGGCGAGAACTTCCAGGGGCAGGGTCTGGCCAGTGCGTCGGTGCGCGCGGTGATCGGCTACTGTTTCGACAGACTCGGTTTCAACCGGATCGAACTGCAGTGTACAAGCACCAATCTGGGCAGCCAGATGGTGGCCAAGCGGCTCGGTTTTACGTGGGAAGGCATGCTGCGCGAGGCCGAACTGCTCAACGGCGAGTATGTCGATCTGTTTGTCTACGGTTTGCTGCGCGATGAGTTTCACCTCAAGGCGACCACGTCGCACGACGCGGCCATCTGAGGCATCAGTGCGCGCGGTGTTTCATGGCGTGCGCCAGTTCGTCAAGCAGTTGCGCGGCGCGCTGTTCATCCCGCTCGTAACCCGGCGCGCCTTCGCGCAGATTCATTGCCAGCTGCTGCATCGCTTCCGGGTTTTCCAGCTCTGCCGCCGCCTCCAGCCAGCGCCGGGCGAGCACCACGTCGCGCCGCACGCCCTCGCCCGTCGCCAGCATGGCCGCCGCGATGAACATCGCCGGGGAATGGCCGGCGCGCGCCGCGCTCTCGATCAGCGCATAGGCGCGCGCACTGTCACGCGGCATATCGGCGCCATGGCGGTACTGTCGCCCCAGCTCAAAAGTCGCATCAAGCTGCGGCGCGGCGTGGGCCGGCGCATGCAGCGCTGCCGCGCACAAGGCCAGCACGGCAGCGCGCACGATCGTCAATTGCCGCATCATTTCGACAAGTCGATCCGATACACCGAGAAGCCCTTGCCCTGCCCGTCATCGTCCTTGAGTACCGAGATATTACTCAAGCCGGCCTGCTGCGCCAGTTCCAGCTTGCCCTGCGCCGAACGAAACACCACCGGTCCAGCCGTCTTCATGGCGGCAAAGCGCCAGCTGCGCGGCTGGCCGTGCGCCGCGCGCGTGAGCGCGCCCGTTTTCTTGATATAGGCAATCAGCACATCGCGATTGCTGTCGGGCGAAGCGATCACGGTCTTGCTGCCGTCAAGGCCGGGAAAGTCGCCCCCGCCGCTGGCGCGGTAGCTGTTGGTCGCCACCAAAAACTCCTTTCCCGGATTGACCGGCTTGCCCTTGTAGCGCAACGCGACGATGCGCTCGCCGGGCGGGCGCGCCAGGTCGATCTGGTAGCTGACCTCTTTCGCGGTCATGGCATCGTAGTTATAGGTGGGATACGCCGGGTTGATCAGCTCCTGCTGCCCGGTCTTGGCCGGGTCGATGGTATTAAAGCGCTTGGCCGAGCGCTCCAGCCATGCCTTGAGCTGCGCCCCATTGACCTTGACCGCGTGCAGCGCGTTCGGATACAGGTACAGGTCGGCCACATTGTTCAGTGCCAGGGGACCGGCCGGAACATCGGTAAAGTCGCCCGCGCCGGCGTGGCCGCTCTTCAAGGGCGAGGCCATCGACAGCACCGGCAGCGCCGCGTACTGAGGCAACGACGTTTTCACGAAGCGTTGCACGTAATCGGCCTGCGCCAGGTTGACGACGGCAATTGCCGACACGTCGCCGACGTCGGCAAAATAGGACGACATCCGAAAATCGGTCGTCCCCACAGCCGTCTTGACATAGGCGATCGTCGCCTCGTGCTCCTGCGCGACCAGCGCCGCGATGGCCGGATCGGGCGCCACGAAGCTTTTGTCGGCCAGCTGCGCCGAGCGCGCCTCGACCGTTGTACTGTCCTTGTCGACAACCCAGCGCTGGCCGTCGTACTGCAGGTGCAAGCCGATCACGCCAAGGTGCTTGCCCCACATATTGGCCATCACCGTCGGCACGCCATTGACCAGGCCGCGGGCCTTGTCCACGCCCGGCAGGTTAAATTGCGGCACCGTACTGGCGGCGTTCGGGAACACCTGGTGCGAATGCCCGATCAGCATGGCGTCAATGCCCGGCACTTTCGACAAATGCCAGTTACCGTTTTCCATGCTGGGCGAATAGGCGCTGTCATCGAGGCCGCCATGCGAAATGGCGATGATGATGTCGGCGCCTTGCGCCTTCATCTCGGGGATGAACTTGATGGCGCTCTCGCGCAGGCCCTCGGCGTAGACCTTGCCGTCGAGCCAGCGCTTATCCCACGACATGATGGTCGGCGGCGTAAAGCCAATGATGCCTACCTTGAGCGTCACCTGCACCGGCGTGCTGTCGGGGCCCGAGGCAATCACCTGCTTGTCGATGATGCGCCAGGGCGCAAACAGGGGCTGCCTGGTCTTCAAGCTGTAGATATTGGCGAGCACCAGCGGAAAATTGGGCCCCGCGCAGCGAGGTCTGGCCGGGTCGACGCCCGCCACGTCGAAACGGCTGCCCGTCACCTGGCTCAGGTAGGACAGGCCGTAATTGAATTCATGGTTGCCGATGCCGCCGCCGTCAAAGCCGATCAGGTTCATGGCCTTGTAGACGGCCAGCGTCTTGTCGCAGGCGAGCGGCCTGACCAGCGCTTCATAGTCGGCCAGCGCGGTGCCCTGGATGGTGTCGCCATTGTCGATCAGGACGTTGTTCGGATACTGCGCGCGCGCCGTGGCGATCAGGGCGGCGGTGCGCTCCAGGCCCAGTGCAGGCTCGAACGCAAGCCGGAAGTAATCGTAGCCGAGCACATTCGAATGCACGTCGGTGGTCTCGAGCACGGCAATGACGGCGTGCGTGCCAACCGGCGGCGGCGTGGCGGCATGGGCGCAGGCGGCGGCCAGCAGGCCCACCACTGCGGTACATAGTTGAGTGCATAGTTGATAACGCATAGGGAAGAGTGGACGCTTTTTGATATGAAATGTGCCTCGATCATACGCAGCGCGCGCCCTGCGATCAAGCCGGACGCGCGCGCCATTCTGGGAAGCGGGCAGGTACGGTATAATCGAAGGTTCGATTCAACCAATTTAAGACCGGACAAGCCATGGAAGCCGAACGCATTAACGCCCTCGCAGCACTGCTCAACGACCTCACGGAACGTGAAGCCGAACTTCGGAGGTATCTTTGACTTCGATAAAAAGTCAGAGAAGCTCGAACAAGTAAACGAAGAACTGGAAGACCCGACGGTCTGGAACGACCCGAAACGCGCGCAAGATCTCGGCAAGGAGAAAAAAGCGCTGGAAGCGGTCGTCCATACCTTGATCAAGGCTGAAAACGACCTCAAAGACGCGAACGACCTGTTTGCCATGGCGCGCGAAGAAGCCGACGAAGAAACGCTTGAAGCGGTCGTGCTCGACGCCGACACCATCAAGGCCGTGATCGAAGCGATGGAGTTTCGTCGCATGTTCAGCGGCCAGCTCGACGCCAACAACTGCTTCATCGACATCCAGGCCGGCGCCGGCGGCACCGAGGCGCAGGACTGGGCTTCGATGCTGCTGCGCCAGTACCTGCGCTATTGCGAGCGCAAGGGCTTCAAGGTCGACATCATGGAGCAGTCGGACGGTGAAATCGCCGGCATCAAGACCGCCACGCTCAAAGTCGAAGGCGAATACGCCTACGGCCACCTGCGCACCGAGACCGGCGTTCACCGCCTGGTGCGCAAGTCGCCTTTCGACTCGGCCAACGGGCGCCACACATCGTTCACCAGCCTGTTCGTCTACCCCGAGGTGGACGACTCGATCGAGATCGACGTCAACCCGGCCGACATCCGGGTCGATACCTACCGTGCATCGGGCGCCGGCGGACAGCACATCAACAAGACCGATTCCGCAGTGCGCATGACGCACGGCCCGACCGGCATCGTGGTCCAGTGCCAGAACGACCGAAGCCAGCACCGCAACCGCGCTGAGGCGATGGAGATGTTGAAGGCCAAGCTGTACGAGCACGAACTGCGCAAGCGCATGAGCGAGCAGCAAAAGCTGGAAGACTCCAAGACCGACGTGGGCTGGGGCCACCAGATCCGTTCGTATGTGCTCGACCAGTCGCGCATCAAGGATTTGCGCACCAATTTCGAGACGGGCAATACCAAAGGCGTGCTGGACGGCGACCTGGACGACTTCATCTCGGCCTCGCTCAAGCAAGGCGTGTAGATGACGAAACGCGCATTCATCTTCGACATGGACGGCACCATCGTCGACAACATGTCCTTTCACACCGCGTCCTGGATCACGTTTTTCCAGCGCCGCGGCCAGGACATCGATGCCGACGCCTTTTTCCGCGCCACCGCCGGGCGCCAGGGCAAGGAGATCATCCGTTCGTACCTGGGCGAGCATCTTGACGACGCCGCCGTGCTGGCGCTGAACCAGGAAAAGGAATCGGTCTACCGCGAACTGTATGCGCCGCATCGCAAAACGGTGGACGGCTTCGACGACCTGATCGACCAGGCCAAGCTGCGCGGCGTGGCGCTGGCCGTGGCCACCGCCGCGCCCGACGCCAACATCACCTTCACGCTCGACGGGCTAGACGTGCGGCGTCACTTTGACGCTGTCGTCGGCGCGGCCGATGTTGCGCGCGGCAAGCCGCACCCGGACGTGTTCCTGCTGGCGGCGCAGCGCTGCGGCGTCGCGCCCGAGCACTGCATCGTGTTTGAAGACGCGCCGCTGGGCGTGGAAGCTGCGCGCCGCGCGGGTATGAAAGCGGTGGTGCTCAGCACCACCCTACCCGCCGAAGCGTTCGCCGAATTCGACAATGTCCTCCACATCGCCAGCGATTTTTCGCAGCTGACGATCGATGAACTGTTCCCCGAATAATCCAGAATAATCCGAACGATCCTGAATAAACAACACGAATAGTCGAGCAGACTATTCAAAAAGACGAGCGATACTCATCATGACCACCGACATTCAAGACCAAGCAGCCGCCCCGGGCGCCGACGAAAACAAGCTGATCGCCGAGCGGCGCGTCAAGCTGGCGGCCATCCGCGCCAAAGGCGTCGCTTTTCCGAACGACTTCCGCCCCCAGCACAAGGCCGCCGACCTGCACGCGCAGTATGGCGACAAGTCGCGCGAAGAGCTCGAGGCGAACGAAGTGACGGTAATCGTGGCCGGGCGCATGATGCTCTCGCGCCCGGCGGGAAAGAAGGCCGCGTTCGCGGTCCTGCAGGATTCGTCCGGCGCCGGCGACGGCCGCATCCAGATCTACGTCACGCTCGACAAAACCGGCGAAGCGGCGATGGAAGAGCTGCACTCCTACGACCTAGGCGACATTTTGGGCGTGCAAGGCACGCTGTTCAAGACCAAGACCGACGAACTGACCATCAAGGTGACCAGCCTGCGCCTGATCACCAAGTCGCTGCGTCCGCTGCCTGACAAGTTCCACGGCCTGGCCGACCAGGAGACCAAGTACCGCCAGCGCTACGTGGACCTGATCATGAGCGAAGAGACGCGCCGCACCTTCAAGGCGCGTACCGCCGCGATGTCGTCGATCCGCCGCTTCATGGAAGAAAACGACTTCATGGAAGTCGAAACGCCCATGCTGCACACCATTCCCGGGGGCGCTGCGGCCAAGCCTTTTATCACGCACCACAATGCGCTGGACATGGAAATGTTCCTGCGCATCGCGCCCGAACTGTACTTGAAGCGCCTGGTCGTGGGCGGCTTTGACCGCGTGTTCGAAGTGAACCGCAACTTTCGCAATGAGGGCGTCTCGCCGCGCCACAATCCTGAATTTACGATGATGGAGTTTTACGCGGCCTACACCGACTATCAGTGGATCATGAACTTCACCGAAGCCGTGATTCGCAGGGCTGCGGTGGACGCGCATGGCACTGCGGTGCTGACCTATGGCGGGCGCGAGCTCGACCTGTCCAAGCCCTTCCATCGCCTGACGATCGTTGAAGCAATCAACAAATACGCGCCGCACTACACGACCGAACAACTGAACGACATCGACTTCCTGAAGGGCGAGCTGCTCAAGTTCGGCGTCAAGCCGTTTTCGACATCGGGCTTAGGCTCGATGCAGCTCTCGCTGTTTGAAGAGACGGCCGAAGCGCAGTTGTGGGAGCCGACCTTCATCATCGACTACCCGGCCGAAGTGTCGCCGCTGGCGCGCGCCTCCGACACCATGCCCGGCGTGACCGAGCGCTTTGAGCTCTTCATGGTGGGCCGCGAAATCGCCAATGGTTTTTCGGAGCTGAACGACGCCGAAGACCAGGCGGCGCGCTTCCTGGCGCAGGTAGCGGCCAAGGATGCGGGCGATGAAGAGGCGATGTTCTACGACGCCGACTACATCCGTGCGCTGGAATACGGCATGCCGCCGGCCGGCGGCTGCGGCATCGGCATCGACCGCCTGATGATGCTAATCACCGACTCGCCCAACATCCGCGACGTCATCCTGTTCCCCCACTTGCGCCGCGAAGAGTAACGAACCGCAAATCTACCCCGGGGTGGAAGTTTAGTTAGAGCTTGCTCTCTAGCGAACGCCGTGTGGCGGGAGCTACCATCTTGCTTCCTATACAAGCAGGGAGCTCGCATGTCCGCCTATATTCGCTACCACGACAAGCTCGAACAACAGCAGGAAAACGAAGACGCCATCATCGACACCATCGTCGCCTCGATGATGCGCGTGAACGAAAAAGTCTTCGACAAGCACCGCCACGCCAAGCGCGATGCGCATGCCAAAAGCCACGGCGTGCTGGTGGGCGAAGTCACCGTCTACGATGATCTCCCCGCGCACCTGGCCCAGGGCGTATTCGCCACAGCGGCCACCTACCCGGTCGTGATCCGCTTGTCCACCGCGTTCGGCGACATCCATAGCGACAAGGTCCCGGTGGCGCGCGGCATGGCGATCAAGATGCTGGGCGTGCCAGGCCGCCAGTTCCTGCCCGCGCGCCAGCAGGCCAGCACCCAGGACCTGCTGCTGGTGAACCATCCCGTGATCGCATTCGGCCACGCCGCCGCCTACCTCAAGACCCAAAAGCTGCTGGAAAAGCACATGGACGATCCGGACACCACCAAGCGCATCATGGCGGCGCTGGCGCGCGGCGGCAGCAAGGCGCTGCACGCGTTCGGCATTGAGAACGCGACCATCGATACCATCGGCATGCCGAACAATCATATCCTTGGCGAGACCTTTTACAGCATGGCGGCCGTGCGCTACGGCGACTATGTGGCCAAGCTGTGCGCCGCGCCGCTGTCGGACAATCTCAAGGCGCTCACCGGGCAGCTGATCGAGCACGACGACGGCGACTCGGTCCTGCGCGACCTGGTGGTGGATTTTTTCAAGCACCAGGGAGCCGAATATGAACTGCGCGCCCAGCTATGCACGGGCGTGGACCAGATGCCGATCGAGGACGCGTCGGTGGACTGGCCGCAGGCGCTCTCGCCCTACCAGAGCGTGGCCAAGCTGACCATCCCGCCCCAGCAAGCCTACAGCCATGCGCGCCGCGTGTTTGCCGACGATGTCCTGTCGTTCAATCCCTGGCACTGCATTGAGGCGCACCGTCCCCTCGGGTCCATCATGCGCGCCCGGATCAAGGCTTACGAGGCGTCATCGGCCTTTCGCCACGAGCGCAATGCCCAGCCCCGCATCGAAATTTCCAGCCTGGATCAGGTTCCCGACTAGCGATGTCTCATCAGAATTAAACGCCGCGCTTTACGGGTTATTCCAATGAAAAATTTAAACAAAATCCACTGAGACCGGCGTTAATTTTGATTAAAGTGACCTCATCCTTTCTCGTTAGGCTGGTTACAGGCCGCCAGTGAGCCACAGCGGCCCGTCATTTTTTCCGGCTCGACGAGGTGTAATACCATAGAGGCCAAAGAAAACTTGCCAGAGCAGCGGCAACAGCAGGTCGCGCAAACTGCCAACGACGATCACAAGGACCACAAATGCCATCACCGGCCGCCGCACCACATCCACGAGCTGGAAAACAAGATCCGGCATTTGCTTGATGCGCTGGCCCATCTTGGGCGCGGCAGCAACTTGCAGGAACTGCTGCGCATCATCCGCTGGCCGGGATGGACAACGCCGGCCGAACTGGCATTCGTCCACGCCATCCTCGAGCATATCGGCGCTCAGGTCCACACGCTGGAACGGCGCCAGGACGACCTGGTCGAAGCGAGCTGGAGGCCCCAGGCGTAAAAAAAGGGTGGAAAAGCGCTCGCTTTCACACCCTTTGTATCAACCGCTTGGCGGCCGCCTTACTGGATCACCTTGTAGCAAGGCGTGTACGTTTTGCCAGGCAACTTCATCCGGCTTTGCGCCACGAACGACGACAGCAGCGCGTCCATCGGACCCATGATCGCCGCGTCGCCATGAATTTCAAAGTGCCCGAATTTTTCAATCGCCCGGATCCCTTCATCCTTCACATTCCCCGCCACCACGCCCGAAAACGCGCGCCGCAAATTTGCCGCCAGCAGGTGCTTTGCCTGGTTTTTGTGCAGGCTCAGGTTGCGCATGTTCTCGTGCGTCGGACGGAACGGCTTCTGGAATTCCTCGTCAATCTTGAGCAGCCAGTTAAAATAATAAGCGTCGCTGCGCGTCTTGCGAAATTCACGCACCTGCTTGATCCCGCGCTGCATCTCCCTGGCCACCATTTCCGGGTCGTCAATGATGATCTGGTAGCGCTTCTGCGCTTCCTCGCCCAGCGTATCGGCGATGAACTGGTTGATCTGGATGAAGTAGTCGCGCGCCGTTTCCGGCCCCGTAAAAATAAGCGGATACGGCATGTCCGCATTCTCGGGATGCAGCAGGATGCCAAGGATATACAGGATCTCTTCGGCCGTCCCGGCGCCGCCCGGGAACACAATGATGCCGTGCCCGGTGCGCACAAACGCTTCCAGCCGCTTTTCAATGTCGGGCATGATCACCAAATCGTTGACGATCGGGTTGGGCGACTCGGCCGCGATAATGCCCGGCTCAGAAATGCCCAGGTAGCGACCGCCCGTCAGGCGCTGCTTGGCGTGGCCGATGGTGGCGCCCTTCATGGGCCCCTTCATCGCGCCAGGACCGCAACCGGTGCAAATATCAAGGTCGCGCAGCCCCATTTGATAACCGACTTCCTTCGAATAGTTGTATTCGATGCGGTTGATCGAGTGCCCGCCCCAGCACACCACCAGATTCGGGTTGCGCAGCGGCTGCAGCACGTTGGCGTTGCGCAGGATGTGGAAAACCGAATCGGTGATGCCCTCGGTGCGCGACATGTCGAATTTCGGATTGTCGGTCACTTCGCTGCTGATGAAAATAATATCGCGCAGCACCGCAAACAAGTGCTCGTGAATCCCCTTGATCATCTTGCCGTCGACAAAAGCGATGGCCGGCGCACCCTTGATCTCGAGCTTGATGCCCCGTTCGCGCTGCACGATGCTGATATCGAACGATTTGTACCGTTCCAGCAATTCCTTGCCATCGTCGATCGAGCTGCCGCAATTGAGCACCGCAAGGGCGCAATTGCGGAAAATCTGGTACAGGCCGCCCTGGCTGGTGTCGAGAAGCTTGAAGACTTCGGCTTTGGAGAGCACCTCGAGCTGGCCTTCGGGCGAAATCAGGGTATCGACAACTTCATGTTCCATAGTGCGGATTCCTTATCTATCTGGTGATACAAACAAGCCTGCAATGCCAATATACGACAACTCACTCCTCTTGGGGCCACGAATTATATTGTGCCTGCACACGGGCGCCGCCGGGCGTATTTAGCACACATTATGAAATTTCGCTTTGCGTGGCAGGTTTTACATTAAAATGCGTCCCTATTGGAATTCCCGAGCCACAAGCATGGGCGCTTCATATGATTTATCCATTTCATAAACCAATAAAATCAGGAGATACCGGATGAGCGGTACCACTAGTACGCACAAGGAAGTTGTCATTCCAGAGTTCAAGCAAATCATGGGGCACCCAAGTCCCCTGTGGATGCTGTTCATGACCGAATTCTGGGAGCGCTTCGCTTTCTACGGCATTCGCTGGGCGCTGGTTCTGTATATCGTGACCCAGTTCTACGGCGGCCAATCGGTCGGCGAGGCAGACGCCAACCTGACCTACGGTTCCTACCTGGCGCTGGTGTATGCGGGCGCCGTCTTCGGCGGCTACGTGGCCGACAAGGTGATTGGCTACCAGCGCTCGATCCTGCTGGGCGCGATCTTCATGGCCGCCGGCCTGTTCATGATCACCATGCCCAACCCGGACATCTTCAAGCTCGGTCTGGCCACCATCATCGTCGGTAACGGCATGTTCAAGCCGAACATCTCGACCATGGTCGGCAAACTGTATGCATTGAACGACACCCGCCGCGATTCCGGTTTTACGATTTTTTACATGGGTATCAACATGGGTGCGTTTTTTGCACCGATCCTGACCCAATACCTCGCGCAAAAAGTGTTCAATACGGGCGACACCCCGGCATACAAGATCGTGTTCTTCGCTGCCGGCATCGGTATGCTGATCAGCCTGGTATGGTTTTACTTTGGCCGCGCAACGCTCAAGGGCATTGGCGCACCGGAAGGCGACGCCAAGAATCCGATGCGCATGGTCATGGTCGCCATCGGCGCCTTATTCGTCATCCCGGTCATGTACTTCCTGCTCAAGGCAGGCGCCGAGCCGCTGCAATACGTACTCATGAGCCTGTTTGCCGTGCTCGCCGTCATGCTGATGGCCGAAGGCATCAAGGACGGCGCCATCGCCCGCGACAAGACCATCGCCATGATGATCATCTTCGCCTTCAACATCCTGTTCTGGGCGTTTTTCGAGCAGGCAGGCAGCTCGTTTACCTTCCTGGCCGAAAAAGTCGTCAACCGCGCCGGCGCCTTGGGCATGGAGATGTTCCCGACTGCTTACTTCCAGAGCGTAAACTCGGTCGCCGTGATCGCCTGCGCTCCGCTGATCGCCTGGATCTGGGTGGCCATGGGCAAAAAGAACGTCAACCCGTCCATTCCACGCAAATTTGGTCTGGGTATCATCTTCAACGGCCTGGCGTTTGGCTTGCTGATGTATTCGCTGACCTTCCTGGTCGATCCGACCATCGGCAAGATTCCATTCTGGACCTTGTTCGCCGTTTACTGGATTCAGTCGGTGGGCGAACTGTGTCTGTCCCCGATCGGCCTGTCGATGGTCACCAAGCTTGCGCCTGTGCGCCTGGTTGGCCTGGGCATGGGCGGCTGGTTCCTCTCGACCGGTATCGGCAATAATCTGTCGGGCATCATCGCCGGCCTGATCAGCGGCGAAACCGGCATGTCGGTACAATCGGCGCTCACCGGCTACACGCAAGGATTCTGGATCTTGATGGTAGGCGGCGTGATTCTGTTCCTGCTCGCACCGTTGATCCAGAAGCTGATGCACGGCGTGAAGTAAGTTATACGCCTGCGTTGACAACGGCGGCCTGCGGGCCGCCGTTTTTTTGGGCCGTTCTTATTTATACCGTTTGCTCGAGCGCGCGCTGCATGTCGCTCATCTCGGCCACCAGCCAGGCGCGAAAGCGCTGCACTTTGGGCATCTTTTCCTTGCGCGGGTTGACCAGGAAGCGGTAGCCGCTGCCAAACGGCGCGCTGCGGCAGTTGATCTGCTTGAGCGCGCCCTTCAGGATGTCCTGGAACGCGATCCCGTACGCCACCAATGCAATCCCCTGCCCCGCCACCGCCGCCTGCGCCAGCACGCCCCAGTGGCTGTAGCCGCGCGAGAAATCGTATTTACCCTTTGCCTTGTTTTCGTTCAGTAGCTGCAGCCACGACTCCGGCGTTTTTTCGTACAGCAGTGGAAAGTTGGGCAGGTCGGCGAGCGTGATTTCGCGCTGGCCGGGTCCCAGCAGCTCGGGGCTGTAGACGGCGATCAGGCGCTCGCGAAACAGCATGTCCGGGTCGCCCTCGCTCACCGGGCCGTAGCGCACCGCCACGTCGGTGCTGTCGTCGTCCAGGTTGACCGGCGCGTCGTTCGAATCGAGCCGGATGTCGAGCTCCGGATAGAGCTCGGTAAAGCGGTGCATGCGCGGCACCAACCACTTGATCGCGAACGAATGCGTGGTTGAGATGCGCAGCACCGATTCCTCGTCCCCGCTTTGCAGGGCACCGATCTTGGCGCGCAGTTCGCCCAGCGTGCGGCCCACGGAAATAGCCAGCTCCTGCCCTTTTTCGGTCAGCGTGATGTGGCGCGGATGGCGAATGAACAGCGCAAAGCCGACCATCTCCTCGAGGTGCTTGACTTGCTGGCTGATCGCCGCCGGCGTCTTGTGCAGTTCGAGCGCGGCCAGCTTGAAGCTGCCCCAGCGCGCAGCGCAATCGAAGTCGAGCAGGCCGGACAGGCTGCGCAAAGGCTTCATCGCGCCCCCATGCATAAGTTTTTCTTAGTCATTGCGTCAAAATTTCTCGGTTGTTCAATTAGCACACTAAGAAGAAAATATACTTCAAAACAAAAGGAAATGCCATGGGCAAGAATATATTGGTTATCGGTGGTACGCGCTACTTCGGTAAATTGCTGGTGCAGCGTCTGTTGGCCGCCGGCCACCAGGTAACGATTGCCACCCGCGGGCATGCGCCCGACCCTTTTGGCAGCCGCATCACGCGCATCCGCGTCGATCGCCGCAACGAGCGCGCCATGCTGGCCGCGTTTGCCCTCGTCGATGACTACGACGTCGTCTACGACCAAATGTGCTACAGCCCGATCGACGCTGCGATTGCCGTCAAGGTTTTTGCGGGCAAGGCCAAACGCTACATCGTCGCCTCCACCATTGACGTCTACCGTAGCTTGCTGGGGCAGCAAAACACGCCTTTCGCCGAGGCTGACCTGAACGTGCTGGCCCAGCCGATCGACACGCAGTTTGCGTGGCATGATCCCAAGCTGGCCACCCAAAGCTACGTGGCGGGCAAGGTCCAGGCCGAGGCTTACCTTTACCGGGACGCGTCGCTGCCGCTGGTGACAGTGCGCATCGGCCATGTCCTGGCCGGCTCAGAAGACGTTACCGGGCGCCTGGCGCATTACGTCGACCTGGCGCGCCAGTACGGGGCGCTGCGCTATACGAATGCGGCGGCGTGCAGCTCATTTTTAAGCGCTCAGGTGATCAGCGATTTTCTGGTGTGGGCTGGCGCACAGGATTTCACCGGGCCGGTGAATGCGGCGTGCGATGGTGGTTTGTCAGCGTTCGACATTTACCAGCGCGTGGGAATGGTGCTGGACCAGCCGGTACGGGCGCTGCCGGTCACGCAGGCCGGTGCGCCGGGAGAACTCAGTCCGTTCGACTATCCGGCGCCGTTCATGATGGATATGAGCCGCGCAGTAGCGCTAGGGTACAAGTTCGGCCACAGCGACGAGTGGCTCGACGATTTGATTCGCCAGCACGATCTGGCGTTCGTTTAACACCGGGCATGGCGGAAACGAGCATGGCCGTTGCAGAACGAAGGGCGGAAAAGCGATAGCGCATTGCGCCATGCCGGCGCACCGTAATCATCTCCCGCGCCACCCAATATAGTTCGTTCAACACTGAGCATGGCGGAATGCGAGCTTCGCTCTTTTCCGCCCTACGGCTATCGCAGATCATATAGCGTAAAAGTGCATGGCCGTGGCCGATCGTAGGGCGGAAAAGCGACAGCGCATTCCGCCATGCCGGCGTCACGCCACCGCTAGCTTCTCCCGCGCCACCCAATATAGTTCGTTCAACACTGAGCTTGGCGGAATGCGAGCTTCGCTCTTTTCCGCCCTACGGCCCTCGCAGATCGCATGGGGCAAAAAAGCATAGCCTTCGCAGATCGTAGGGCCCAAAAGTGCATGGCCGTTGCAGAACGTAGGGCGCAAAAGCGACAGCGCATTGCGCCATGCCCGCGTCACGCCACCGTTTTCTTCTCCCGCGCCACCCAATACAGCAGCACGATAATCGCCGCATACGGCGCCATCGTCAGCAGATCGGCTCGCTCCCCCGCAAAGAACGGATTGGCCGCGCTCGCCCAGGTCGTCACGACCGCATCAAAATCGGTCATCACGCCGGCCGTTATGGCAATCACGATCCCCGCCAGCGCCCCGCCCGCAATATACCCCGACGCCAGCAGCACGCCCGAACTGCGGTCGCCCGCCGCCTGCTGTTCTTCCTCGTTCAACACCGCGTTGTGCGCCAGCTTGTTGTTGCGCTTGTCGACCAGCCAGCGCACCGCGCCGCCAATGGCGATCGGCAGCGTGGACACCAGCGGCAGGTACACGCCCACCGAAAACGCCAGCGCCTGCACGCCCGCCATTTCCAGCACTACGGCAATCATCACCCCCAGCAGCACCAGCGTCCACGGCAGCTGACGGTCCAAAATCCCCTTGATAATGTACGACATCAGCACCGCCTTGGGCGCATCGAACTTGGCCACCTTGGAGCCGTCCGGACGCACCTTGTGGGTGCCGTTGATGCCCGGGTCGACCAGGTAAGCGAGCGTGCCATCATCGGCCACCAGGTACTTGCCCGCCGGGCCGCCCGCGGTATCGCTCTTTTGCCATACCTTGTAGGTCTTGCCGTCATCCCTGGCTTGCGGGCCTTGCAGCTGCGCCGTGACGGTCAGCTTGCTGGGGTCCACCTTGATGCCAGGCGCGACCTGCGCGGCCGGCACGTAGGTGGTGTTGGCGTCATTGAGCTTGAGCAGAATCGGGCCGAGGATCAGCGCCGACGCCAGCGCGCCGCACAGGATCGCATACTGCTGCAGGCGCGGCGTGGCGCCGATCAGGTAGCCGGTCTTGAGGTCTTGCGAGGTGGTGCCGGCGTTGCTGGCCGCGATGCAGACGATGGCGCCCACCGACAGCGCCGTCACGTAGTACTGGCCCCCGGTCCAGCCCATGAACAGGAAAATCAGGCAGGTAAACAGCAGCGTGGCCACCGCCATGCCGGAGATCGGGTTGGACGAGGAACCGACTTCGCCGGTCAGGCGCGACGACACGGTTGAAAACAAAAAGCCGAACACCAGGATCAGCAAGGCGCCCAGCAAATTCATGTGCAAGGGCGTGGCCACGGTGATCACGGCGATGATCGCCAGACAGCCGATGACGACCCACTTCATTGAAATATCCTGGTCGGTGCGCAGCGTGGCGTCGGCCGACGAAGCGCCCTTGCCCATGCCGGACAAGCCCGATTTGAGTCCCTTCCAGATCATCGGCATCGCGCGCACCAGGCTGATCAAGCCACCGGCGGCCACCGCGCCGGCGCCGATATAGAGCACGTAGGCGCTGCGGATGTCGTCCGGGCTCATGTCGCGGATCAGCATGGTGCCGGGCGCCACCGGCACCGTCAGCAAGTCACCGAAAAACTTGATCATCGGGATCAAGAGCAGGTACGACAGCACGCCGCCGGCGGCCATGGTCATGGCAATGCGCGGGCCGATGATGTAGCCCACGCCCAGCAGCTCGGGCGAGACTTCGGCGCCAATCGAGCCGGCCGCCAGCGGCGAACCGAAGATGAAGTTCGACGTATCCTTCCAGCCCTTGAGCGAAATATTGACGGTCTTGTACAGCAGCCCGACAAAAAAGCCGCCAAAGATGATCATCGCGCGCTGCTTGGCGTCGCGCGCGGCGTCCGAGCCTTCCTCGCGCATTTCGCCGGCGGCTGCGCGCGAGGTTTCGGTGGCGGCGGCCTTGAGCACTTCGGCGCAGGCCGTCCCTTCCGGGTACTTCAGTTCCTTGTGCTGGTCGACGATCATGGTGCGCCGCATCGGGATCATCATCAGGATGCCCAGCAGGCCACCGAGCACGCCAACGAGCATCACGCGCGAAATTTCGAGGTCGAAGCCGAGGATCATAATGGCCGGCATCGTCACGCCCAGGCCAAAGGCGATCGATTCGCCGGCTGAACCGGCGGTCTGGGTAATGCTGTTTTCAAGGATGGTCGAATCCTTGCCACCCATTTTCTTGGCCATCCCGAAAAGCGTGATCGCGATCACGGCCACGGGAATCGAGGCGCTGACCGTCAGGCCCACTTTGAGGACCAGGTACAGCGACGACGCGCCGAACACCATGCCAAGCACGATGCCCATGATAAGGGCGCGCGCGGTCATTTCGGGCAGGTGCGCCGAAGCCGGAATGTACGGCTTGAAGCCGGTGGGCGTAGGATCGAGAGGCATGGAGCTAGTTCCTGAAGTCGGGCCGCGCAATACCGCCGCACGCGCCTTGGATGATTAAAAGGGAAGCCAAAATCGTTGGATTATAATCTTCAGCACAGAGCCGTCAACAACTGTACGGCGTGAACGCGGAGAGTACCCTTTTGACAACAACAAGCAGATTCTCCTTGCGCTGGCCGACGCGGCGCGCCTTAATCATCAGCGCGGCCGCCCTGTTTGGCGCCGGCCTGCTGCTGGCATTGGGCTTGCTGGCGTATTTTTACTTCTCGATTTACCCCAAGGTGCCGGCGATCGACGCCGTCATCGACTACAAGCCCAAGATCCCGCTGCGCATTTACACGTCCGACAATGTCCTGATCGGCGAATTTGGCGAAGAGCACCGCGACTTCGTCCCCATCGCCCAGGTACCTGACCTGCAAAAAAAGGCGATCCTGGCCATCGAGGACACGCGCTTCTATGAGCACGGCGGCATCGACTGGAAGCGCGCCATGGGCGCGGCCCGCGCCAACCTGAAAGGCGGCTTTCGCCAGGGCGCATCCACCATCACCATGCAGGTGGCGCGTAATTTTTTTCTGTCGCGTGACAAGGTCATTTCACGCAAGGTCAATGAAGTGGCGCTGGCCTACAAAATAGAAGCGGCGCTCTCCAAAGACCAGATCCTGGAACTGTACGTCAACCAGATCTTCATGGGCCGGCGTTCGTACGGCTTTGGCAGCGCGGCCCAGGCCTACTTCGGCAAACCCCTGCAAAAGCTGTCGATCGCCGAGATGGCGATGCTGGCCGGGATCCCGCAAGACCCGGTGCGCCACAATCCGGCCGTCAATCCGCGCCGCGCCAAGCAGCGCCAGGAGGCGGTGCTCGCGCGCATGCGCGACGTCGGCTTCATCACGCCGGTGCAATACAGTGCGGCCGTCGCCGAGCAGGTGCGCATCGCCACCGTACGCCAGGAATTCGACGCCCACGCCGAGTTTGTCGCCGAGACGGTGCGCCAGGCGGTGTATGCCGAATTCAAGGAAGACGCCTACACCCGCGGCCTGTCCGTGATCACCACCATCAGCAAGGCCGAACAGGAAGCGGCCTACCAGTCGGTGCGCCGCAACGTACTCGATTACGACCAGCGCCACGGCTACCGCGGTCCCGAAACCTTCATCGAGCTGCCGCTGGCGGCGGAAGAGCGCGCAGACGCCATCAACGACGCCCTGCGCGCGCGCCCGGTCAGCGACTCCCTGGTGCCGGTGGTGGTCACCAGCGCCTCGCCCAAGCTGGTCACCGTGGAAAACGTCGACGGCGACAATATCGAGATCAGCGGCGACGGCCTGCGCTTTGCCGCCAGGGCGCTGGCGCCCACCGCCAAACCTGACATCAAGCTGCGCACCGGCGCCGTGATCCGCATCGCGCGCGCGCCCGACCAAAGCTGGTCGATCGTCCAGGTGCCGCAGGTGGAAGCGGCCTTTGTGGCCATCGACTTCAAGACCGGCGCTTACCGCGCGCTGGTCGGCGGCTTTGACTTCAACCTCAAAAAGTACAACCACGTGATCCAGGCCTGGCGCCAGCCTGGATCGTCCATCAAGCCCTTTATCTATTCGGCCGCGCTGGAACGCGGCTACTCGCCGTCAACCCAGATCCTCGACGAGCCGCTCGATATGCCGGGCGAAAACGCCGGCGCGACCTGGTCGCCCAAGAACGACGACGGCAAGTACGACGGCAAGGTGACGATGCGCTTCGCGCTGGCGCACTCCAAGAACGTGCCCTCGGTGCGCCTGCTGCGCGCCGTCGGCGTCGACTACGCCCACATGTTCTTGCAAAAATTCGGTTTCGAGGCCGACAAGCACCCGCGCAACCTGACGCTGGCGCTGGGCACGGGGGCGGTCACGCCGCTGCAGATGGCCGACGCCTACGCCATCTTTGCCAACGGCGGCTATCAGATCAAACCCTACCTGATCGACACCGTCAAGGATGCCGGCGGCCAGGTGCTCTCGCACACGGTGCCGTCGGTGCAGGAAGAAAGCGCGCGCGTGCTCGATGCGCGCAACGCCTTTATCGTCGACAGCATGCTGCGCGACGTGACGCGCTACGGCACCGGCGCCGCCTCCACCAAGCTGCTGCGCCGCACCGACCTGGCCGGCAAGACCGGCACCACCAGCGACGCGGTCGATGGCTGGTTTGCCGGGTATGCGGGCAATGTGGTGGCGGTGTCGTGGATGGGCTACGACGATCCGCGTTCCCTGGGGGGCAAGGAATTTGGCGCCACGCTGGCCATGCCGATCTGGATCGACTATATGAAAGTGGCGCTGGCCAAGCAGAGCGTGACCGAGCGCGCGCCCCCGGAAGGCGTGGTGCGCGACGGCGACGACTGGATGTATGGCGAATACGCAGGCACCCTGGACTTTAAAGGCATCGACATCGAGCCCGCCGCTGCCGCGCCCGAGCCCGAGCAGCAGCCAATCGACCCGGAAGCGCCGCGCGAGCCACCGGTGGCGGCGGAAACCGACGTCATTGTGTTGCCGCCCGAATAAATTAATGAGTCGAAAAGCAATATTCATTAACAAATGTGCACTTCGCGTGCTAGGATGTTGGCGGTGCAAGTGGCAACCATGTCGGTTTGCAACGCCAACCCTTGGAGCTGTCCGTGTACGTTTGGAAACAACTCTCACCTTCGGTGCAGCAACAACTGGATCTGGGCATTGCATTCGGGATGACCGACGTCGGCAATGTCCGCCCTTCCAACGAAGACAATTTTTACATCGACCGTGAACTTGGCCTGCTCGCCGTGGCCGACGGCATGGGCGGCCACGAAGCGGGCGAAGTGGCCAGTTCCGACGCCTTGATCTCGCTGGCCCACTTCATCCGCGCCAGCGCCGCGCGCGAGCACGGCGAACCGATGCCTGATTTTGTGCCGAGCAACTACGACCCGGCGCTCACCGATCCCTTTGTCGATTGGAACCAGACGACCAGCGCGGCCATGACGACGCTGCACCACGCGGTGGAATTTGCCAACCAGCGCATGTACCAGATCAACCGCGGCAACCGCCGCGCCGAAGGCGGCGGTATGGGCACCACGCTGACCGGCATCTGGCAACCAGTGCCGGACGGGCCGCAGTTCGTGTTCCATGTGGGCGATACGCGCCTGTACCGTTTTCGCCACGGCCACCTGACCCAGCTCACGCGCGACCAGACCATGTATCAGCGGGCAATTGAAGCAGGCGTTGTGCACAATCTGCCGGGGCGCAACCTGCTGTTGCAAGCGCTCGGGCCATCATCGGGAGTACAGCCCGAACTGCAGATGCAGACAACCGAGCCGGGCGACTTGTACTTGCTGTGCAGCGACGGCCTGCACGGCGCCTGCCCCGACGAACAGATTGCGGCGCTGCTGGCCGCGTCCACGGACCTGGAAACGACCTGCGCCGAACTGATCGACGCGGCCAAACGCAACCGCAGCCGCGACAACATCACTGTCGTGCTGCTGCAGTGTACACAATAAGCGGGGAACGGACGGGAGGCAGCGTTGTCCAAAAGACTGACGCCCTCCTTTCCCTTGACCCTGGAACTGTTCATGAAAAAATTGATTGCCTTAACCGTTGGCGCAGGTTTCGCGCTGGGTGCCGCAGCCACGCCCGAAAACTACATCATCGACAACAACCATACCTTTGCCCGCTTTGAATACAGCCATTTCGGCCTGTCCAGGCAGGTCAGCCACTTTGACAAGACCAGCGGCACCATCACGCTCGACCGGGCGGCCAGAACCGGCGCGGTCGAGGTGTCGATCGACGCCACTTCCGTCAATACCGGCAACGGCGAATTGAATAAGCACATCCAGGACGCTGACTTTTTCGATACGAAAAAATACCCGGCCATCACGTTCAAATCGACCAAGATGCATTTCAAGGGAGACGTACCGGCGTCGGTGGACGGCAACCTGACCGTAAAAGGCGTTACCAAACCGGTTACGCTCGACATTGCCACGCTCAAGTGCATGCCGCACCCCATGCTCAAGAAGGAAGCCTGCGGCGCGAACGCCACGACCACCATCCGCCGCAGCGACTTCAATGCCGGCAAGTACGCGCCCGGGGTCAGCGATGACGTCACCCTTTCCATTGCGGTGGAAGCGGTCAAGCAATAGTGTGGACGGACAGTGCCGCTATGTTCAAGCGGCTGCGCGAACGCCCCGATGGCAGGCAACGTCAAAGTCGCCCAGCACGGCAAACGCACTGTCGTGGCGGTCGCGCCTGTCGGGCGCCAGCAGCTTGCTCGTCAACCCGTCGAACCCCGTTCCCAGCCCAGGCACGAGCGCGGACGGCAAGGGCAAGCCCGGCTCGACGTCATCCTTGCCGCGCGGCGCAGCCTTGCCGTCAAAGGGGCGGCTCCCCGTCAATAGTTGAAACAGGACCGCACCGGCGGAAAAGAAGTCGGCCCGCACATCCAGTGCCTCGCCGCGCAATTGTTCGGGAGACATATACTGCGGCATGCCGCCCGGTCCCAGCGGTCCCGCGCCGAACCGGCGCGCGTTACCGAAGCCCGCAAGGTGCAGGTCGCCTTGCGCATCGAGCAACAAATTGGCTGGCTTGATATCGGCGTGCACCACGCCATGGGCATGCACATGCACCAGTGCCAGCAGCAGTTGCCGGAAATTGGCCAATTGCAAAGGCGCGGACGGCCCACGAATATACGTCAACGCCATCCACATTCGGCCTTCCCATTCGCCGCTGTCGAGCAGGCGGACGATATTTTCCTGGTCCAGCGCGGCCAAAACGGTGAGTTCATGCAGCAAGCGCGCGCGCTCATGCGCATTGTCCTTTTGCGCCAGCTTCAACACCACCTGGTCCTGGCGCGGCCCGCTTGCCGCGAGCCACGTACGGTTGCGCACGCTATCGCCAAGCGGCGAGAGCAAGGTGTAGGGTCCGATACTTTCAGGCTTCTTCATGGCGTAACATCCGGTTAGCGAACAACCATCATACTTAAAGACATTCCGTACGCAAACACTGCACGCCGGCAAACCGCGTTTTTGTCTCAAATCCGCCATTGGCGGGCGATCACAGCGCGACCTGGA
The DNA here is from genome assembly GCF_049896185.1 of Massilia sp. TSP1-1-2. Classification (NCBI taxonomy): domain Bacteria; kingdom Pseudomonadati; phylum Pseudomonadota; class Betaproteobacteria; order Burkholderiales; family Oxalobacteraceae; genus Massilia; species Massilia sp. TSP1-1-2. The sequence continues at coordinate 102,807 of NZ_JAFCTU010000015.1, read as the reverse complement.
ACGCATCCTGTAGAATCTGGCGTCCCGCACCCACGATCGAGGATCACTGATGGCGTTTCAGATTGAGCACAAACTGGTGATCGGCGTCGCTTCCAGCGCCCTGTTCGACCTGACCGCGTCGCACCAGGTCTATCTTGACAGCGGACCGGACGAATACCGCAAATACCAGGAAGCGCATCTCGATACCATCCTGGGCAAGGGCGTGGCCTTCCCTTTCATCCGCCGCTTCCTGAACATCAACAAATGCTTTCCGCGCCAAAACCCGGTCGAAGTGGTGCTGTTTTCCCGCAATTCACCCGAAACCGGGCTGCGCGTGATGCGTTCGATCGCCCATTACGACCTGGACATCTCGCGCGCCGCCTTCATGACCGGCAAGTCGCCCTATACCTACCTGCCCGCCTTCAATGCCGCGCTGTTCCTGAGCGCGAACGAGGAAGACGTGCAGAGCGCCATCGCGGCCAATTATCCGGCCGGCCTGGTGCTGCCATCGCTGGTGGACGACGACAGCGACGATATCGAGCTGCGCATCGCCTTCGATTTTGACGGCGTGCTCGCCGATGATGAGTCCGAGACCATCTTCAAGCGCAACAACGACGTCAACGAGTTCCACGCGCACGAAACCAAGCACATGGCCGTGCCGCACCAGCCAGGACCGCTGGCCGACATGTTCCAGAAGCTGGCGCTGATGCAGCGCATGGAAGAGCGCGCGCAAAAGCGCGACCCGAACTACCGCAAAATTTTGCGCATCGCGATCATCACGGCGCGCAACGCGCCCTCGCATGAGCGCGTGGTCACCACGCTCAAGAGCTGGGGCGTGTCGGCCAACGAGACGTTTTTCCTGGGCGGGATGGACAAGGCGCGCGTGCTGTCGGTATTCAAGCCGCACATTTTCTTCGATGACCAGATCACCCACCTGAAATCGTCGCCCGGGGGCACCATCCCGATGGTGCACGTACCGTTCGGGATTGCGAACAGGCGAGCGCCCGCGGCGTAAATACCCGCCGCATAGGGGCCGATGTGATTTTCCCCTCTACGCTATAATGAAAGGCTACCAATCACGCCTTCTCGCCCCGCCGCCTGCATGCCCTTCGATTTAAAAAAGTCCCTCCCCAAGTCCGGCAGCCGCTTCGCGCTGCCGACCCTGTATGGCTCGGCGGACGCCTATGCGCTGGCGGTGGCCGCGCTCGCGCTCAAGGCGAACAAGCAGATGCTGGTCGTGATCGTGGCCAACGCCAGCGACGGCCAGCGCCTGCTCGACGAAATCCCCTGGTTCGCCGAAGAAAAGCTCGCCTGCCACCTGCTGCCGGACTGGGAAACGCTGCCTTACGACGCTTTCTCGCCGCACCAGGACCTGGTCTCCGAGCGTCTGGCCACGCTGTACGAAATCCAGAACGGCCATTGCGACGTGCTGCTCGTTCCGGCTACCACCGCGCTGGTGCGCCTGGCGCCGCCCTCGTTTTTGGCCGGCTACACCTTCTTTTTCAAGCAGGGCGAAAAGCTCGACGAGGCCAAGCTCAAGGCCCAGCTCACGCTGGCCGGCTACACCCATAATTCGCAGGTCATGTCGCCCGGCGAATATTCGGTGCGCGGCGGCCTGATCGACCTGTTCCCGATGGGTTCGGCCCTACCCTACCGGCTCGACCTGTTCGGCGACGAGATCGAAACCATCCGCACGTTTGATGCCGACACCCAGCGCTCGCTCTATCCGGTGCGCGAAGTGCGCCTGCTGCCGGGCCGCGAATTCCCGATGGACGACGCCGCCCGCACCACTTTCCGCAGCCGCTGGCGCGAGCGTTTCGAAGGCGACCCATCGCGCTCGGTGGTGTACAAGGACGTCAGCAGCGGCATCGCCTCGGCCGGTATCGAATACTACCTGCCGCTGTTTTTCGAACAAACCGCCACGCTGTTCGACTACCTGCCGGAAGGCGCCAACATGGCGCTGGTGGGCGACATCGACGCGGCCATCAAGCGCTTCTGGGTCGACACGGAGTCGCGCTACCGCTTCCTGAAAGCTGACCGCGACCGTCCGATTCTCGCGCCCGACGAGATTTTCCTGTCCGACGAAGCGTTTTTCACGCTGGCCAAGCCGCTCGGTCGCTGGACCATCTCCAAGGAAGCCGACCAGCAGCCTTCCGAACTGTCCGCGCCGATTCCCAACATCGCCGTCAACCGCCGCATCGAAGACCCGCTGACCAATCTGCGCGCTTTTTTGCTCCAGAGCGGCAAGCGCGTGATGATCTGCGCCGAATCGAACGGCCGGCGCGAAACGCTGCAGCAGTACTTCAATGAATACCAGCTGGCCCCCAGCCCGGTCGAAGGCTTTGCCGGCTTCATGGCCTCGAACGCCAAACTGGCGCTGGGCGTCGCTCCCTTGCAGGCCGGGTTCGAACTGACCGAAAAAAGCGCCGGCGACATCGTTTTCATCACCGAGACCGAGCTGTATGCCGGTTCCGGCCGGCGCGCCGGCAAAAAGAAGCAGGAAGGCGTCACCCAGGTCGAGTCGATGGTGCGCGACCTGTCGGAACTGAAAATCGGCGACCCGGTCGTTCACATCAACCACGGCATCGGGCGCTACATGGGCCTGACCAGCATGGACCTGGGCGAAGGCGAGACTGAGTTTTTGCACCTCGAATACGCCAAGGACACCAAGCTGTATGTGCCGGTCTCGCAGCTGCACGTCATTTCGCGTTACTCGGGCGCCACGCCCGAAGACGCGCCCTTGCACTCGCTCGGCTCCGGTCAATGGGAAAAGGCCAAGCGCAAGGCCGCCGAACAGGTGCGCGACACCGCCGCCGAACTGCTTAACCTGTACGCGCGCCGCGCGCTGCGCAAGGGCCACGCGTTCGAGTATTCGGCGCACGACTACCAGAACTTCGCCGACAGCTTCGGCTTCGAGGAAACGCCCGACCAGGCCGAGGCGATCAACAACGTCATCAAGGACATGACCGGTGGCAAACCAATGGACCGCCTGGTGTGCGGCGACGTTGGTTTTGGCAAGACCGAAGTTGCGCTGCGCGCCGCCTTCATCGCCGTCATGGGCGGCAAGCAGGTCGCCATCCTCGCGCCAACCACGCTGTTGGCCGAGCAGCACGCGCAAACCTTCGCCGACCGCTTCGCCGACTGGCCGGTGCGCATCGCCGAGCTGTCGCGTTTCAGAACCGGCAAGGAAATCAACACCGCCATCAAGGGCATGGCCGACGGCACGCTCGACATCGTCATCGGCACCCACAAGCTGCTCTCGCCCGACGTCAAGTTCGAGCGGCTGGGCCTGGTCATCATCGACGAAGAACACCGCTTCGGCGTGCGTCAGAAAGAAGCGCTCAAGGCGCTGCGCGCCGAAGTGGACGTGCTGACGCTCACGGCGACCCCGATTCCGCGCACGCTCGGCATGGCCCTGGAAGGCTTGCGCGACTTTTCGATCATCGCCACCGCGCCGCAAAAACGCCTGGCGATCAAGACGTTTGTGCGCAGCGAAGACGGCTCCATCATTCGCGAGGCCTGCCTGCGCGAACTGAAACGCGGCGGCCAGATCTACTTTTTGCACAACGAAGTGGAAACCATCCAGAACCGCATGGCGATGTTGACCGAGCTGCTGCCCGAGGCGCGCATCGGCGTGGCGCACGGCCAGATGCACGAGCGCGACCTTGAAAAGGTCATGCGCGACTTCGTGGCGCAGCGCTACAACATTTTGCTGTGCACGACCATCATTGAAACCGGTATCGACGTGCCGACCGCGAACACCATCATCATGCACCGCGCCGACAAGTTCGGCCTGGCGCAGCTGCACCAGCTGCGTGGTCGCGTGGGCCGTTCGCACCACCAGGCTTACGCCTACCTGCTGGTGACCGATGTCACGGGGCTGACCAAGCAGGCGCAGCGCCGCCTGGACGCGATCCAGCAGATGGAAGAACTGGGCAGCGGCTTTTTCCTGGCGATGCACGACCTTGAAATCCGCGGGGCCGGCGAAGTGCTCGGCGAGAACCAGTCCGGCGAGATGCTTGAAATCGGCTTTCAGCTGTATTCGGACATGCTTAACGCCGCCGTACGCTCACTCAAGGCGGGCAAAGAGCCGGACTTGGCTGCGCCCCTGGCCACCACCACCGAAATCAACCTGCACGTGCCGGCGCTGCTGCCGGCCGACTTCTGCGGCGACGTGCACGAACGGCTGTCGGTCTACAAGCGGCTGGCCAACTGTGCCACCCAGGAAAAAATCGACGACATGCAGGAAGAGCTGATCGACCGCTTCGGCAAGCTGCCCGACCCGGTGCAGGCGCTGATCGAAACGCACCGCCTGCGCGTTGCGGCCAAGGCGGTGGGCATCATCAAAATCGACGCCCACAGCGAAGCGGCCAGCATGCAGTTCATGGTCAACCCGCCGATCGACTCGCTGCGCATCATCACGTTGATTCAGAAAAATCGCCATATCAAGCTGGCCGGCCAGGACAAGCTGAAGATCACCGCCAGCATGCCCGACCTGGCCGCGCGCGTGACGCAGATAAAGCAAACGATCAAATCACTACTGGGCTGACAAAAAAATGAACATGAACCTGGTCTTGCAAGGCCTTGATGCGACTACCGACACGCTCTTGCGCATCGCCGCGCTGGCCAATCCGGCGCGCGTTGTGCATCTGGGCGCACACGCCGTGCGCTGCGAGGAAGTCGCTTACTCCGACATCCTCAAGGCCAATATCGAACTGGCTGCCGACGGAGCATGTCTTGACGCCACCTTCATTGCGCCGGGACGCACGCTGGCCGACTTCAAGCTAGTTGCCATGGACATGGATTCGACGCTGATCACCATCGAGTGCATCGACGAAATCGCCGACATGCAGGGCTTGAAAGCACAGGTATCCGAGATCACCGAAGCTGCAATGCGTGGCGAACTCGATTTTTCCGAAAGCCTCAAGCGCCGCGTGGCGCTGCTCGAAGGGCTCGACGCCGGCGCGCTGGAACGCGTGTACCAGGAACGCCTGGCCATTTCGATGGGCGGCGAAGCGATGCTGGCCGCGGTCAAGGCGGCAGGGCTGAAAACGCTGCTGGTCTCGGGCGGCTTCACCTTTTTTACCGAGCGACTCAAGACACGCCTTGGCCTGGACTACACCCACGCCAACGCCCTTGAAATCATCGACGGCAAGCTGACCGGCCGCGTGACGGGCACCATTGTCGACGCCGATGAAAAAAGACGCACCGTGGAACAGGTCTGCGCCGGCATGGGCATCGCGCCGGCGCAAGCCATCGTCATGGGCGACGGCGCCAATGACCTGAAAATGATGGGCGTCGCCGGCCTGTCGGTGGCGTTTCGCGCCAAGCCGGTGGTGCGCGCCCAGGCCGACGTCGCCCTCAACTACTGCGGCCTGGACGGCTTGCTCGCCATTCTCGGCTGATGCGTCGAATCAAGAAGTGCTCGACCCCATCGAACTGCCGGACGAAGTAGTAAGCGCACGGCTCACCCGCGGCAGCATGTACCGCCGGTCACAAAAACCTCCACCGGGGTCAGTTCCCCCATTGCGACACGGCCTCATCTGTAGCTGCCGTTACAGATGAGACCGTGTCGTAATGGGGGAACTGACCCCGGTCGAGGTTTGGGCAGTTGGTTCGGTTTGTGCCCTGTTGTTATTGGGCGGCGGGATAGTGGACGACGATTTGGCTGCGGATCGTGTCCATCAAGCCCATCAGGGCCAGCGCGCCGTCGTGCAGCATGTGGCAACTTTTGGTTGGCCGCGCGCAGGGAGGGCGTCTCGCCTGCCGCATAGTTAGCGGACAGCGCAAAAGCCGAACGACTGGGTGCCGTTCGGCTGCACCGTAGCGTTGTAGCTCTTGCCGCTCGCCGCGAGCATGGCCCCGCTTTGCGTGTAGTCGGCATTCCACAGGTTGTTCACCCTGCCCTGCACCGTCAACAGCACCTTCCACACGACTGGCACACTGCCGCTGTTCTTGACTGCGACGTCGGCGCAGTAGCCGGCAGCCCAGTCGGACGTGATGCGTAAAGTCGCACTGATGGCGCTGGCCGGTGGGGGCGGTGGCGGTGGCTGTGGCGGTGGCGGTGGCTGTGGCGGTGGCGGTGGCGTCGCGGCCCCATCCCACAGGCGCTTGAGCAGCGCTACCTTGTCCGGCCAGACGGTCTTCCAGTCATCCTGCAATATGCCGCCAGTGTCGCCGCTGTTCGGGTTCCAAGTCCAGTAAAACGAGCTGCCCATGCCGCGCTGCTTCATGTAGGTGACCAGCGCGTCTTGCCATACCTTGTCATTCGGATTGCCGCCGTGGCCATATTTGCCGCCAAATTCTCCGAGCACGACCGGATAAGTGGCGGCGAACTGGCCAAAATGCTGGTCCCAGATGGCCGGCATATTGGCCGGAAAATTGGATGCGCCGAAGTAGCTCTGGTTGTACACGTCCGGCCCGTACACATGGGGCGAGAGCACCAGCTTGTTGCGCGCAATATTGAGCGCCTTGCACTTGAGCGGTTCCAGGTTTTCACCCCAAAACACGGGCGTGTTGGCGCTGCAGACCGGGTTGGCCGCCACGCCCTCCACAAACACTAGCAGGTTCGGATTGGCCGCCAGGATGCGCGCCGCGGCACGCTCGGCCGCCAAATTCCAGTCGCGCGTGGCGTCGCCCGTGCCCCAGCTTGCGCCGTAAGGCTCGTTTTTGAGATCGATGCCGATCAGGTTTTTCAGGCCTGCGTATTTGCGGGCCAAAAATTCAAGATCGGTCAGCCACTGCGCCTCGCTGTAGGTCGAGGTGTACCACAGCGGAGAAATGGCATTGCAGTCGGGCCGGTGATGGTCGAGCAAGATGTACATGCCGCGCCGGTCCACCTCGGTCAGGAACAGATCGAGGAACTGGCGCGTGTTCATCCCCACCAGTTCGGGGTTGAACCTGGCGTCGAAATTCGGTTTGCCATCGCCGCGAAACGCCGCCGGGCACAGGGGAAGGCGCAGCGCGTTAAAGCCGGTTGCCTGGATCTGGTCGAGCATGTCGCGCCAGTTGCGCGCCCACAGGCCGTGCACCGCGCCGTCGTAGGTTTCAAAGCCGAACCAGTTCACGCCGCGCAACACCACTTCCTTGCCGCTGGTGTCGAGCAGTTTGCTGCCGCTCACGCTATGCGCTTGGCCCGATCCGCTCGCGCCAAACGCCAGCAAGACCACGCCAAGCGTGGCCAGCCTGCGACCTGTTGTAGTTGTCTTCATATTAACTCCCCTGTGATTGCCTGAAAAATCGTCAGGCGCGATTTACAGCGCGGCCGGCAGCTCGGGATAGCGCAGCACAGCGACCAGCGTCGCCCCGGTGGCCGTACGAATGATCGACTGGTAACGGGCGCTGGCCTCGCCATAACGCGCACGCGCGGCAGAAAGCGCGACTTCGTCGCGCACCAGGCTCTCGCGCAACGCGTCCAGCGCGCCCGCCCCGCCGTGCTCACCGGCGGCCAGCATATGCAGCGCGCCGGTCAGCTCCCCTTGCTGCTGCTTGTAATGGTTGATGCGCTGTGCGTCATACAAGACGCTGTCGTCGGCGCGCACCGCCCTGGCCCTGGCCAGCGAACTGCGTGCCGGCGCCGCGTCAATGGTGCGCTCGGCGTCAAGCGCGGCACTGGCGGCCTCGATGCGCGAGGCGTGGATCCGCACGATGTCGTGCCAGGCAGCTTCGCTATCAGCCCGAGCGCGCACCAGTTCACGCGCCGGCGCAATCGCGCCCGCCAGCGCCATCATTGCAGCGACCAGCACCGCACTCAAGGCGATTTTTTTGTACTGATGCATAGCTTCCTTCCGTGGGTCCAATTGCGGCGCCGCTGGCCCGCAGCCTGCGGCGCCGCCGGTTCTATTTTACGACGATGGTGCAGTTGCGCCCATTCCAGGCCAGCGCAGTGGGCAGCGGTTTGGCGCCGCTGTAGCCAATCTGCATGCCAAAGTTGACGCTGCCATTGGCTGGTACCGTGCCGTTGTACGACATCGGCGTGGCCACGAATGCACGACCCGATTTAGCCAGCATCGCATTCCACGAATTGGACAGCGTGACGTCGTTCGACTCGGTCCAGCTGACCGACCAGCCATTGATCGGCGCGCTGCCGGTGTTGCGCAGCGTGACGGACGGAACCTGGCCATTACCCCAGTCGCTGGCCGTGTTGAACTCGACCGCGCAGCCGGCTGCGGCAACCACGTCCTTGTCCACCTCGGTGGCAAGCACGGTAAGCGCGGCGGCGTTCGGGGCCGTCACCGTAAAGCTGGCGCTGCCGTTGATGCTGTCGGCGTCCACTGCGGCGGCCAGCGTCACGTTCTGGTCCAGGTTCCAATTCGCGGGCGTGAACGTGAGTGTGGCGCCCCCCGCCACGCCCAGATCAACGTCGCCGCCCACCCGCGCCACCGACACGCTGATGTTGGCCGCAGGGGCGGTGGCCAGGCGCACCCGGAAGCTGCGCGAGGCGCCTTCGGGCACGGCCAGCGGTGCACCGCTGACCACCAGCGTCACCGGCGCCACGACGTCACTGTCAGCCTCCACTGCCGCCACGCTGACACCGGTATGGCCGGGCGCGCCGAAGTTGAAACTGGCGCTGCCGTTGACCTGGTCGGCGTCCGGCGCGGCGCTGATCGCCACGTTCTGGGCGACGTTGTAGTCGGCCGGCGTGAAGACCAGGCTGGCGCTGGCGGTGGCCAGGTCCGCGTCGCCGCCGGCCGCCTTGGCTACCGACACCGTCACGTTGGCCGCCGGCGCTTTGGACAGCGTGATGCCAACTGCGGCGCTGCCGCCTTCGGGCACCGTGAGCGCAGCGGCACTGGCCAGCACCGACGGCGAGTCGACGCCGCCGATCAGGTTGGCGTAGTCGGCCATCGCCATTGCAATGTCGGCCTGCGCCCAGAACCGGTGGTAGCGCCATTTGGGCGCCGCGCCGCCGTCCAGGTAAGCCTTGAGCGCCGGCCACTGCGGGTCTTGCAGGTACTTGGGCCGCATGCTCAGGAAGGTGGCACTTGCATCGATCGTCGCGCCCTGGCCGTTGGTCCCGCTCCAGCCGGGCGGAATATACACGCCCGAGCCGGTGGCCGGGTTGTAGGCTTCCGTAAAGCGCTTGTAGTCGCCCCGCGTTTCCTCCACCGACAGGCCCTGCGCATCCTGGTGCCTGGCCCACATGCGGTCCAGCAGTTCCCTGGCCAGTGTTTTGGCGCTGCTGCTGTTTGATTTGGCCGCGTAGTAGATCAGCGTGCGCGCATAGGCCGCAGCCACGCCCACGTCGTCGGTCTTGTCGGTGACGCTCACGCGCAGGCCGGCATTGCCGCCCGGAGCGGCGGCGTTCCAGGTGTCGGGCTGGCCGCTCCACGCCAGCGTGTTGGGAATCGCATAGCCGCCGTCGGCCAGCAGCGCCGTGTTGGCCGCGGCCCACGCCACCCACTTGTCGAGCACCGTCTTGGCGCGCGCGTCGCCGGTCGCATAGTAGTACTCGGCCACGCGCTGCATGGACCACGCCTGGAAGCCGAACCAGGTGTTCGACGCCGGGTCATGGTAGACCGGTTTTTCGTCGTAGTACATGCCGTAGAAGCTGGCCGTACCCGGCGGCGGGGCCAGGTAGTCGCCGCCGTAGCTGTTGGTGGCCCCGCCGGCGATGGCCCCGTCGGCCGACTGCAGCCAGCGGTACAGCTCCAGCTGGCGGCCCAGGCTTTTGCCCCAGTCGCCGGCGCCCGTGGGCGAAAGTGGCTTGAACTCCGCCTGGCTCGACAAGACCCAGGCAGCCAGCGGATTCTGGTAGCCGAAGTGATTGTGGCTGGAACCGATACGCCATGCCCAGCCGGCGTTGGGATCGGTGGCGCCGCCCCAGGCGTAGTACCAGCTCATCAGGTAATGCTGGTTGTCGCGCAGGCCCTGCGCGTTGGTGGCCCCGCTGCCGCCCGGGCAGCCATATTTGTCGATGCAGTTGCCGACTTTTTTGAAGTACTTGTCGAACATCGCGTAGCGCAGATAGTCGCCCATCTTGGCCGCTTTCTTGACCAGCTCGGCCACGTCCGCGCTCTTGCCCTGCGCTTTGGCCCACACCGATGCCCAGTACACCGCCTGCACCGCGCGCGCGTCGGCGTCGGGCGCATTGGTGTAGCGCCACTGCTTGGCGTAGCTCGCGTCGCCGATGAACAGGCCAAGAAAGCCCTGGCTGGCGCCGTTCTTGCCCCACTTGAAGGTCTCGCAGGAGGGGTGCGGCACGGTTTCCCACACCGATTCCTGCGCGCCGCGCTGGAACGTGTTGATATACGCGGGTTTGCTCACGCCGTCGCCGCAGCGTCCGTACCCGTACCAGTTGTCGACGTCGACCAGCCAGTGCATGCCGTAGATGTTGCGGGTGCCGTAGGTGGCTTGCAATTCGTTGGCGATGGGGTCGGTGCCGACCGGCACGCCGCTTGCCAGCGGCGCCGGATAGCTCGATGGCAGATTGTATTCGGCCGCGTAGGTGGCAGGCTTGGCCGGATTGTAGAAGCTGTTGGTGGGCTGGTCGGCCTGCGTCGGGATAATGAAAGCTTCCATATTGGCCCATGCCGCATTGAGCGGCGCCCAGTCGCCGGTGGCGCGGCCGTATTGGGCTTCCAGCCAGAGCCAGAAGCTGTAGGCCTCGGACGTGGTTTCGTGGCCGTAGTCGGGCGCCTCGACCATCAGCGTTTCGATCGAATGGTAGGGCACGCCCTGCGCACTGAAGTAACCATTGGCCGGGTTCTTGATTTTTTGGTATTGGGCCAGAAAACGCTTGTTGTATTCCGCGTCTGGCGCTGCGTGTGCCGGCGCCATGAACGGCATGGCGAGCGCGGCGGCCGTACCGGCCGTCACCGACAACACTTTCAGGTTGCGCAAGGCACTATGCACGATGCGCGCACCCGTCGATGGTGCCGGTGGCGACGCGGCGGCATTGCAGTGTACGTTGTTGGTCGAGTTATTCACTATTCGTCTCCTACGAATATGGGCTTTCGGAACGGCCGCAGGATGCGGACGCCAACTTGGGCCGGCTGCTCTTTCACTACGCAGAACAATGCCAGCGAGGAGTATCACCGGGCGACGCGTCCGTCGCGCGGTATCACAGCGTTTTACTATTTACCGACTTATGAAATCGTTTTCATTGCATCTCGAAAAAAAACGGCGTTGACTTTTGCCGTGGTGTGCATTTTTGTGCAAAAAATGACGATAAAATGGCGTAATTCAGTCGTTCTCGTCAAGTTGAAAACATGCCGAATTGTGTCGCGCTGATTCAAGGTTAGCTTTTTGAAAGCTTTCATGTCAATCCAGATTGCATAGATTTCCGCGCAAATTGGAGGAAAGTTTTTCACTGATACCGAATCGGATAAGAGATCATCGCGAAAGCAAACCGGGCACGGATCGGTGTCGAGTTGGAAGCGCTTCTATAGAGGTGCAAATTTGGCGGCGCGCGCAGTTCCTGTCTACATTTCTTTGCGCATGCGCGTAAGCGCCACTGTGACGCCGCCCGACAAGGCCAGCGTGATGTGCTCAGTAGGCACAAACCCATGACGCGCGTAAAGCGGCACACCCGGCATGGTCGACACCAGTTCGAGCGCTTTGAAGCCAGCTTTGGCGGCGGCGCTGGTGCAGTGCTGCAGCAGCATGGTGCCGAGACCGCGCCGCGCCATCCTGGGATCAACAAAGAAGGCGCGGATGCGGGCCGGCTCGGTGGCGGGATCGAGCGCCCGATCATTGCCGCTTTTTGCCTGGTCGCCGCCGAAATCGGTCGCACGGGCACTCCAGCCGCCGCAGGCGACGAGCACGCCGTTGTCTTCAACTACGTGGTAGGTGCCGTCGGCAACGAGCGCACTGTCGACGCCGAACACGTCGCGGGTGATGGCGGCAGCCTGCTCGTCGGTATAAAACCCGACCGACAGGCCCACGCCGGAAGCGCGAATCAGTGCGTTCAATTCGGTTTTTTCCGCTTCTTGCGCAAGTCGAAGGGTATACATGTTTTTTCCGCTGATCGATTTTTACGGTACAGCGACACCGGCGCCGTAACTGCTTTGCGCGTCGTTGTAACAGGCTGTAAATGGCCCCTGATACGGGCTACAATTATTTTATAGTGTTCGTCTGATAGTGGAGGATTGCGCGATGAGAAAATTACTTGTGGTTGCCCTGGCTACTGCCCTGGCCGGTTGTGCAGAGATGCCGCAGCAACAAGGCTACGGCACCAACGCCTATGCGCAGCCGCGCGACCCGTTACAGTGGCGCGTGGTGTCGGTGACACCAGTGCCTGTGGGAACTGCAGCCAAGGTGGCCGCCAAGTCGCCGGACGGCAAACCGGTCGAATATTCATCGACGACAGTGCCGCGCCCCGTCTATAGCAGCGCGCCGATCTTCAGCCAGACGCCCGTGTACAGCCAGGCGCCGGTGTACGGTTCAGCCCCAGTCTACTACCCCGCTCCCGTGTACGCGCCGCAGCCATCGTATTACTGGCCGCCGGTGAGCTTAAGCCTGGGCTTTGTCTTCGGCCAACACTGGGGCCGGGGCTACGGTGGCGGGCATTTTCGCGGTGGGCATTTCCGCGGCGGCCACCGCTGACCAGCCGTTGCGCCTTTGCGGGTCTGAACCCCGCCTTTAGCGCCGCTGAACGTCCAGCGCATTGGGCACGGCGGCCCGCGAGGCGGTATTGTCAAAAATAAGCCACACTGTTCGTCCTGCGGCCACATGGTCATCCATGTCGCGCGCCAGTTGCGCAAGGTATGCAGGCTCGTAGGACGAGTAATAAATCCGCGGCGAACCGTGCAGCCGAGCACAGATGGTCGCGCTGGTTGGCACATGCGCGCCCGGTTGCCCCTTGGCCGGATCGGCGATCACCCGCGTGACGCCGCGCTCCTGCAGCAGTGCCGTGGCATCCGCCTCAAACCACGCCGCATTGCGCGCCTCACAGGCAATCGTGCATCCGAATGTGTCTTGCAGGCGCAAGAAAAAATCCTGTACCACGCCGGCATCGAACTCTCGTTTGGGCGGCAACTGGACCAGCACGCAACCGAGCTTGTCGCCGAGCGCCCCCGCCTCGCGCGCGAACTGGGCCAGCGGTTCGTCGATGCCGACCAGTTTTGCATCATGCGTGATCGAACGCGGCAATTTGACGGAGAAGCGGAAATCATCCGGCACGCTGGCCGCCCAGCGCTCGTAGGTTTTAACCTGGTGCGGGCGATAAAACGATGAATTGATCTCCGCCGCCCCAAGAACGGCAGCGTAACGCTGCAGGTGGCTGCCCTCGGCTGGAAAGGCAGCGACGGCGTCGCGCGGAATGGTCCAGCCCGCGCAACCGACCAGCACCCGCCCCGCCCCGTTGTTTTGTTCAGTGCGTTCTGTCATAGGCGCCGAGTCTACCAGCGTAGCGCGCGCTACCGGAACACGGTACAAACCGCGCGCGTCATACAATGTCGATATCATAACGACCAACGCCGGAGTAGCGCATGACCGAACCAGTCCATATCGTCTGTCCCCACTGCGACGCGGTCAACCGCGTGGGGCAGGAGCGCCTGGGCGACGCGCCCGTGTGCGGCAAGTGCACGCGCGAGCTATTCCTGGGTAAACCGATCGACGTCACGAGCGCGCGTTTTAGCAAGCACATCGAGCGCAACGACATTTTGGTGCTGGTCGATTTCTGGGCCGCCTGGTGCGGGCCGTGCAAGATGATGGCGCCGGCCTTCCACCAGGCCGCGCAGCGGCTCGAACCCGCCTTCCGCTTGCTCAAGGTCGATACCGAGAACGTGCAAGACGTCGCCGCCCGTTTCAATATCCGCAGCATCCCGACCCTTGCGCTGTTTCGCAACGGGCATGAAGTGGCGCGCCAGGCCGGCGCCATGGATGCCGGTTCCATCGTCAACTGGGCCCAGGCGCAAGCCGGTGCCCGCTGATTAACATCACCATTCAGGAACAATCATGACCCAAGAATTGATACTCGACAGTAAGCTCGAAGGCGAAAAAAACATGGCACGCGTGCTGTACATCGTGCACGCACTGACCTTCTTCTTTTCACTGGGACTGCTGTCGATCATCCCCATCATCATCAACTACAGCAAACGGCCAGCCACGCAGGGCACGCTGGTCTACAGCCACCATACCTGGATGATCCATTCATTCTGGTGGTTCGTCATCTGGATGGCGGTCGGCGGCGTGCTGTTCATCACCATCATCGGCATCCCGCTGGCGTACGCCGTGTGGGGCGTGGTGTGGCTGTGGAAGGCTTACCGGCTGATCCGCGGGTTCCTCGCCCTTAGCGCAAACGAGCCGGTGCCTGCCTGAAGCAGCGCTTGAAGTTAAGCCTGGAGCGTGGCGAGCGCGCGTTCCAGGTCGGCGATCAGGTCGGCCGTGTCTTCCAGGCCGATATTAAAGCGCACCAGCGTACCGTTGCCTTGCCAGCCACTGCGCATGGCTTTGACCCGGTACGGCATCACCAGGCTGTTGGCTCCGCCCCAGCTGTAGCCCAGACCGAACAGCGCCAGGCTGTCGACGAAGCGATCGGTCTGTGCTTCGCTGAAGCGCTCGTCGAACAGCACCGAAAACAAGCCGCCGGCGCCGGTAAAGTCGCGCTTCCAGATGTCGTGGCCCGGGCAGTCCTCAAACGCCGGGTGCAGCACCTTGGTGATTTCGGGGCGCGCCTTGAGCCAGGTGGCGACCTTGCGCGCGCCGGCGTCATGCGCCTCGAAGCGCAGGCGCATGCTCGGCAGGCCGCGCATGACCAGGTAAGCGTCGTCTGGACTCACGCCCATGCCCAGGCGCATATGCGCCAGCGCCAGGCGGTCGTTCAGCGCGCGCTCGCGCGTGATCAGGGCGCCCATCAGCACATCCGAGCCGCCTGACTGGTACTTGGTGAGCGCCTGCATGATGATGTCCACGCCCAGGTCAAAGCCGCGCAGCGCAAGCCCCGCCGACCAGGTATTGTCGAGCGCAACGAGCACGCCGCGTTCGTGGGCCGCCTTGCAGATGGCCGGCAGGTCCGGCACTTCCATCGATACCGAGCCGGGCGCCTCGGTCCAGATCAGGCGCGTGTTCGGTGCGATCAGTGCGGCGATGCCGTCTCCGATCAAAGGATCGTAATAGCGCGCGGTGATGCCGAAGTCGCGGCTGAGCCAGGCGCCCAGCTCGCGGTTGGGGCTGTAGACGTTTTCGGGCAGCAGGACGTCGTCGCCGGTTTTCAGCAGCGCGAAGTCGACCATCGCGATTGCGGCCAGGCCGCTGGGGGCCAGCAGGCAGTGCTCGCCGCCCTCAATGTCGGCCAGGCGCGCTTCGAGGGTGAAGGTGGTTGGCGTGCCGTGCAGGCCGTAGGTGTAACCGTTTTTTTCTTTCCAGTCGCCCGAGCGCATCGCGGCCACGTCCTTGAACAGCACCGTGGAGGCGTGGTGGATCGCCGTCGGGAAGGCGGCGAAACCTTCGGGTGCGGTGTAGTCGTTGTGGATCAGGGCGGTTTGGGGGGATTTTTTCATGGGGGTTTGCAAGGATGGGGGACTGCGCTGGTCGCTGGTGAGTTCAGGTGCATCCTGGATCGTGGGTACGATGAGCGCTTAAGCATCTACGTCGCCCGCTAGTGTCCCGAGTTGGAAGTTCGTTGTATAAACATCCCGAGAATCCCCGCGATACTGCGTCAAAAATGCTCGCAAGGTCTCGGCCTTGCTCCGCTTTTGTTCCGCTTTTGTTCCTTGTCTCTCGGCGATTTCGGAACATTTATAAGCAACGAACTTCCAACTCAGGACACTAGCCGGGAAGCCTGCATTTCCACCACATCGTCCTCGCGAACGCGGGGATCCATGGAACAGTTGCTCAGTTGACCCGTTCTATGGGTCCCCGCGTTCGCGAGGACGATGTATCTATTCTGCTGTTGCTGCGCTTACCGCAGTGCCAACGTCACTTCAAAAACGTCAAGCAACCCACGCGGCCCATCAAGAAGTTCAGGCCACCGACGCCCACAGGTCGTGCGCATCGGCCGCCGTCACCGTGACATCGGCGAACTCGCCCACCGTCAGCTTTTTGCCAGGCACCAGCGAGCGCTTGATGTGCACCACGCCGTCGATTTCCGGGGCGTCCGCCGACGAGCGGCCAATTGCTTCCTTGCCGCCCACTTCATCGATGAGCACGCGGATGGTCTTGCCCACTTTTGCCTGCAGGCGCTTGGCCGAAATGTCTTCCTGAAGCAGCATGACGCGCGCGCGGCGCTCTTCGCGCACTTCTTCAGGCACCGGGTTGGCCAGCAAATTGGCCGTGGCGCCTTCCACCGGCGAATAGGCAAAGCAACCCAGGCGGTCGATCTGGGCTTCCTTCAGAAAGTCCAGCAGGTACTCGAATTCTTCGTCCGTTTCGCCCGGAAAGCCGGCGATGAAGGTCGAGCGGATCGTCAAATCCGGATTCATGGCGCGCCATGCCTGGATGCGGTCCAGGTTTTTCTCGCCGCTGGCCGGGCGCTTCATGCGCTTTAACACATCCGGGTGCGCGTGCTGCATCGGGATGTCGAGGTAAGGCAGCACATGGCCGCCGCTCATCATCGGGATGATCTGGTCGACGTGCGGATACGGGTACACATAGTGCAGGCGCACCCACGTGCCGTATTGCGCGGCCAGCTGGCCAAGCGCTTCCACCAGCTGCGTCATGTGGGTTTTTACCGGACGGCCGTTCCAGAAGCCCGAGCGGAACTTGACGTCCACGCCATAGGCGCTGGTGTCTTGCGAGATGACCAGCAACTCCTTAACGCCCGCCTTGAACAGGTTTTCCGCTTCCAGCATCAGGTCGGCGATCGGACGCGAGACCAGGTCGCCGCGCATCGACGGGATGATGCAAAAGCTGCAGCGGTGGTTGCAGCCTTCGGAGATCTTGAGGTAAGCGTAGTGCTTCGGCGTGAGCTTGATGCCCTGCGCCGGCACCAGGTCGAAAAACGGCGCATGCGGCTTGGGCAGGTGCAGGTGAACTGAATCCATCACCTCGGCCAGTGCATGCGGACCCGTCACGGCCAGCACCTTGGGATGGATCTTCATGATGATGTCGTCGCCGGCAGCATCTTTTTTGGCGCCCAGGCAGCCGGTGACGATGACGCGCCCGTTTTCGGCCAGCGCTTCGCCGATGGCGTCGAGCGACTCTTGCACGGCAGCGTCAATGAAGCCGCAGGTGTTCACGATGACGAGGTCGGCCCCGTCATAGGACTTGGCCGTCTCGTAACCTTCGGCGCGCAACTGGGTCAGGATCTGTTCGGAGTCGACCAGCGCCTTGGGGCAGCCGAGCGAAACGAAGCCAACTTTTGGAGCGGCACCAGGAAGGGGAATACGGCGAAGTTCGGACATGATAGGGGCGCAAAAAGGCAGGGGAATCCGCTATTGTAACCGAGGGCCGAGCCCCTTCGGGCTTTTCCGCCCTGCCCTGTGCCTGCTGTCCGTGCGCCGCTTACTTTTTCTCGACTGGGGGGAAAGGAAAGGTGCCGAAAATATTCTTGCTCTGGCTTTGCATCTGTTCCTGCATCTGCACGAACAGGCTCTTGCTCTGGTCGATATAGTTGTTCATCATCCCCTGCATCATCGGCCCTTGCACATTCATGAACTGGGTCCACATCTCCGGGCTGAACGGCTTGCCCTCGAACGTACCCGTGCTGCCGGTCGTGAACTTGGTCTGGATGTCCGTGAAGGCCTGGACATTTTTTTCCAGGTAGGAACCCATCATGCCCTGCATGGCATGCCCGTAGTAACGAATAATTTGCGACAACACGTTGCTTGAGAACATGGGCGCGCCGTTGGCTTCTTCTTCCAGAATAATCTGAAGCAGGATGCTGCGCGTGAGGTCTTCGTTCGACTTGGCATCGATCACGGTGAACTCGTCGGCGTCGAGCACCAGTTGCTTGACGTCGGTCAGCGTGATGTACGAGCTGGTCTGGGTGTCGTACAAGCGTCGGTTCGGGTATTTCTTGATCAGGCGTTCCGTACTCTTTTTTGCACTACTCATCTCAAGTTCCACTTATTGCGCCGCAGCGCAGTTGTAATGATTACGAAAAAAAAGCGGACTTCGGTCCGCTCCTGACAAGCCTACTTTTTGCATTATAGGATGGATGTTCCCGAAAATACCACTTTGCGCCGCTAGGCGCACCATTTATTGCAACGCAACCAAATAGCAACCGGAAAGCAACTCCGGTTGCCGTAGCCGCTAGTCTGCGCGCACTTTCACGTAGCGTCCAGGCGCCGCCTCGATCGGCTTGAACTTGGCGTTGCCGGCCTTGGCGGGCGCCTTGACCGACTTGCCGCCGTGGTCGGCCAAAAATGCCGACCATTCGGGCCACCAGCTGCCGACGTGCTCGCTGGCGCCGGCCATCCAGGCGTCAGCCGCAGTCACGCCCTTGGCCTTGGCATCGTTGGTCCAGTAACTGCGTTTCTTTTTCGAGGCCGGATTGATGACGCCGGCAATGTGGCCGGACGCGCCGAGCACGAAACGGTTGGCTTTGGCGTTGCCGGGATTGAGCAGATGCATCGATGCATACGCCGCATTCCACGGCACGATGTGGTCTTCCTTCGATCCATAAATGAACACGGGCGCCTTGATGCTGGCCAGGTCGACTTTCTCTCCGGCCACTGTGAGCTTGCCCGCCTGCTTCAGGCTGTTTTCCAAATAGGTGTTGCGCAAGTACCAGCAGAACATGGGACCAGGCAAGTTGGTGCTGTCCGAATTCCAATACAGCAAGTCGAACGGCGGCGGCTCGTTGCCTTTGAGGTAGTTCGACTGCACGTAATTCCACACCAGGTCGTTCGGACGCAGCGCCGAAAACGTCGTCGCCAGGTCGCGGCCCGGCATCAATCCGCCTTTGGACAGCGCTTTTTCGCGTTGCGACACTTGTTGCTCGTCGATGAAGACGTCGAGCACGCCGGTATCGGCAAAGTCGAGCAGCGTGGTCAGCAATGTCAGGCTCGCCGCCGGCTGCTCGCCGCGCGCCGCCAGCACGGCCAACGCGGTGCTGACGATGGTGCCGCCCACGCAAAAGCCGAACGCGTTGATTTTCTCGGCGCCCGAGATGGCGCGCGTGACTTCAATCGCCTTGATGGCGCCATGCTCGATGTAATCGTCCCAGGTGGTGCCTTTGAGCGACTCGTCCGGATTGCTCCACGAAACCAGGAACACGGTGTTGCCCTGCTCCACCGCGTAACGGACGACCGAGTTTTCGGGCTGCAAGTCCAGGATGTAGAACTTGTTAATACACGGCGGCACCATCAGCAGCGGCACTTGGTGCACGGTGGGCGTGACCGGGGTGTACTGGATCAGCTGGAACAGTTCGTTCTCGAACACGACCTGGCCGGCGGTGGTGGCCACGTTGCGGCCCACTTCAAAGGCTGACTCGTCGGACAGGGAAATGCGCCCTTTTTGCAAGTCGGCCAGCATGTTGGACAAGCCCTTGGTCAGGCTCTCGCCCTTCGTTTCAATCAGCTTTTGCTGCGCTTCGGGGTTGGTAGCCAAAAAATTGGCCGGCGACATGGCGTCGACCATCTGCTGGACCGCGAAGCGGATCTTTTGCTGTTCCTTGGGCGGCGCTTCCACGGCATTGGCCATCGTGGTCAGAAACTCGGCGTTAAGCAGGTATGATGCAGCACTGAAGGCGGACATCGGGTTCGCTGCCCATTCGGGCGACGAAAAGCGGCGGTCCTCCAGCACGGGCGTCTTGGACGCCAGAAAGTCTTGCCACAGGGCGGCGGCCTTTTGCAGGTAGTCGTCGCGCAGCGCTTCGAGCCTTTCGGGCTTGAGCATGGCGCTGGCATCGGTAAACATCGCTGCCACGGGACTCGCTTCCAGCGCAGGGGTCTTGAACACCGCCTGCCACGCGGCCGGGTCCGAAAACTGGTTCATCCAGGCGGCGGCCATGGCTTGGGGGTCTGGCATGGTGTTGTTTGCGTCCATTAATTTTCAGCCTTTTAATAAAACGATCTCAAGGAATAGTATGTGGATTGTCGTCGTTGCATGGGTCTATGTCGTCGGCCTGATCGCCGTGAGCCAACCTAGTGTTGTTGCCGGAATTATGACTTTTTTAGGGTATTGCGTGTTGCCTTTGTCAATCTTGCTCTACCTGACGGGTGGGAAAGCGCGCCGCGCCCGCAGGGCAAGGGAGCAGTCCAATCAGGGCAGCCGCGATACCACCTCGTCCAGCAGTGAAAGCAGCAGTAGCGACAGCAGCAGCAACAGCGCCGACACTGGCAGCAGCGACAGCAGTAGCAGTAGCGGCGGCGACTAGGGCAGTATTGGCCGCTGGGCGTACCCTCATTTGATCCAAATCAAACTCGCTTGGCGACCCGTGACGCGATCGCGGCGATACGAATAAAAGCGCGCGCTGTCGGTAGCGGTGCAATGCCCGCCGCCGGCCACGCGGGTCACGCCGTCGCGCGCCAACATCAGCCTGGCCAACGTATAAATGTCCGCCAAAAACTTGCCTTCGCGACCGGGGTACGGCGTGAAAGCCGCCTTGAGCGCATCGACATCGCCTATCGGCGCGCCACGAATAAAAGCGTCGAGCACATCGGCGCCCACTTCAAACTGTTCCGGACCAATGGCCGGCCCCATCCACGCGGTGATATCGCCCGCGCCCGCAGCGCGCATGGCGTTGATGGTTTCGGACAGCACGCCCCCCGCCAGGCCGCGCCAGCCGGCGTGCGCCGCCGCGACGACCTTGCCTTCCAGATCGGCGAACAACACCGGCAGGCAATCAGCCGTCATTACCGCACACACCACGCCGGGCGCGATGGCAACGCTGGCGTCGGCCACCTGCACCGGCTGCCCGGGCCGGACACTGGCTGCATCGACCACGGCAATGCCATGCACTTGCGAAATCCAGGCCGGCTGGCCCGGCAGCAAGGCCGCCAGCCGCGCACGGTTTTGCTGCACCAGTGCGGCGTCGTCCCCGCAATGCAAGCCGAGATTGAGCCCGCCGCCGCCCTGCCCGTCATCGTAAGGCGCCACGCTGACGCCGCCCTGACGGGTACTCGCCAGAGCGCCCATGTTGGCAGGCAAGTCGGGCCAGTCAGGCACGATCGGTGACAAGTTGCGAGACGGGCTCGGCATCAGACCTGCTCTGGCTCGGGAATGCCGGCTTTTGCGATCAGCTCGGCAAAGTCATCGGCCAGCGGCACGATCCATTCGCACTGTTCGCCAGTGGCCGGGTGGACCAGGCCCAGGCGCCGCGCCTGCAGCGCCTGGCGCGGGAAGACGGGCGTCAGGTGCTGCTTGCCGTACACAGAATCGCCGACCAGCGCGTAGCCGATGTGCAGCATGTGTACGCGGATCTGGTGGGTGCGGCCCGTTTCAAGCTGGCACTGCACCAGCGTGACGGGACGGCGGTCCAGCATGCCTGTTTCGAGGCGCTGGTAATGGGTAATGGCCGGCTTAGCCGACAGGCTGGTGGTCACCGCCATCTTGACCCGGTCCTTGGGGTGGCGGCCCATGGGCGCGTCAATCGTGCTGCTCAGCTGCGGGGTGCCCCACACCAGCGCAAAATACTCGCGCTTGACGGTACGCGCCTGCAACTGGCGCACCAGGTCGGTCTGCGCCGCCAGCGTTTTGCCGATGACCATCAGGCCGCTGGTATCTTTGTCGAGCCGGTGCACGATGCCGGCGCGCGGCACGCCTGCCAGCTGCGGGCAATGGTGCAGCAGGCCGTTGAGCAGGGTGCCGGACCAATTGCCTGCGCCAGGGTGCACTACCAGCCCGGCCGGCTTGTTGATGACCATGATGTGCTCGTCCTCGAAGACGATGTTCAGGTCGATTGCTTCAGGCGTGTAGGCATGGTCTTCGGGCGCGCTTTGTGGCACGATAACGACCGTTTCATCACCATACGCGGTATCCTTGCCGCGCGCCGGTTTGCCGTCCACGTGCACGTGGCCGCTGTCGAACCATAATTGCAGGCGGCTGCGCGAAAATTGCGGCACCAAGGCGGCAATGACTTTGTCGAGGCGGTGGCCGCACGCGTCGGGGGTCAGCTCCAGGGTAATGGGCGACAAATCAATGCCGCCGTGGTCTGGAACAAACTCGGCATCAAGCTCGGCGTCGATCTCGTCGTCGAAATCAGGGTCTATCGGTAAATCCGCCAAATTCGGCGTTGGAGTTAATATCACGGCAGTCCCATCGGCTATAATCAGCCTTTCGTTGAATCTCGGTTAATACTCTTCTGCACAAAGCTATGCAAAAAAAATTATCTTCTGTTGTTGCTACATGTGTTCTGCTGGCCATGACGGCTTGCAGCTGGTTGCCGGAAAAAACCGACGAGACCAAAAGCTGGCCAGTGGCGAAATTATACGCTGAGGCGCGCGAGGAAATGGATGGCGGCCACTACGAAGCGGCAATCAAGCTGTGGGAACGCCTCGAAACGAACTACCCGTTTGGAAATTATGCAACGCAGGCGCAGATGGAAATCGCCTACGCGCACTACAAGACACAAGACCAGGCTCTGGCGCTGGCCGCCGCCGACCGTTTCATCCGCGAGCATCCGACCCATCCGCAAGTGGACTATATGTATTACCTGCGCGGCCTGATCAGTTTTAACGACCAGATCGGTTTGCTGAGCGTGGTGTACTCGCAAGACCCGACCGAGCGCGATCCGAAGGCGACGCGCGAATCGTTCGCCGCGTTCAAGGCGCTGGTTGACCGCTATCCGAACAGCAAGTACGCGCCCGATGCAGCCGACCGCATGCGGTACCTGATAACGGCCATGTCGCAGTATGAAGTGCACGTGGCTAACTACTACTTCCGCCGCGGCGCCTACCTTGCTTCGCTGAACCGCGCGATGGGTGCCGTCAAGGATTACCAGGATGCACCGGCGCGCGAAGAAGCGCTGTACCTGATGGTGCGTAACTACGAAAAACTGGGCATGACGGACCTGCAAAAGGATACGGCGCGCGTGTTCGCGAAGAACTACCCGAACAGCAAGTTCATGAATCCGAACGGGCCCGATGGCGCGTGGTGGAAGTTCTGGTCAAAGTCGAACAAGTAATGAAAAAAACCGCTCTGAGATGAGCGGTTTTTTTTCAGCCTACATTTCCAGCTTGCGCCGGAACACCCAGTTGGTCTCATCCGACGCCTTCTTGTCGAACGCATACCCATCCACTTTGAAACGCTTGAGCTTGGCCGCGTCGGTAATGCCCTTGACCGCTGCATAGCGCGCCATCATCCCGCGCGCGCGCTTGGCGAAAAACGAAATGATCTTGTACTTGCCGTTCTTCCAGTCCTCGAACACCGGCGTGATCACCGGCACCGACAACAGCTTCGGTTTGACCGACCTGAAGTATTCCTCGGACGCGAGGTTGACCAGCACCTCGGCATTATTGGCCTCGGCCGCGCCGTTTAAGGCGGCCGTGACGGACTCGCCCCAGAATGCATACAGGTCCTTGCCGGCTGGCGTTGCAAGGCGTGTGCCCATTTCCAGCCGGTGCGGATGAATCATGTCGAGCGGACGCAGCACGCCGTACAGGCCGGACAGGATGCGCACATGCGACTGCGCGTACGCCAGCTGCGCCGGCTTGAGCGAGCGGGCATCGAACCCGGCATAGACGTCGCCATTGAAGGCCATGATCGCCTGGCGCCCTTCGTCCGTATGGTGGGTGTCGGCGTTCCAGCTTGCGTAGCGCCCCACGTTCAGGTGCGCCAGCGTATCGGAAATACTCATCAGATCGCTGATCTGCCCCGGCGAATAGCGGCGCAGCACGTCGATCAGCTGGCCGGAGCGGTCCAGAAAGTCGGCTGTCGTGGCGAGTTTGGTGGTGACGGGCGTTTCAAGGTCCAGCGTTTTGGCTGGGGACAGTACAATCAACATAGACTCAATCAGCGATACATTTAAATAGACCAACATGATACCTGCTCCAGCCAAACGCATCGTGCTAGACACTAATGTCTGCCTCGACCTGTTCGTCTTTAACGACCCGCGCTGGCACGGCCTGCTGGCCGCACTTGAAAGCGGCGCGGTCGAAGCCATTACCCGTGCCGATTGCCGCGACGAATACCTGATCGTGCTGCACTACAAGCATCTGCCGCTCGACGAGGACAGCCGAGCGGTGTCGGCCGCCAGCTTCGACCGCCTGATCAAGGTGGTTTCGCCCGAGGCGAAACTGGTGCGCCTGCCGGTTTGCACCGACAAGGATGACCAGAAATTTCTGGAAGTGGCGCGCGACGGGTCGGCCGAGATTTTGATCACCAAAGACAAGGCACTGCTGAAACTGGCCCGCAAGACCGCTCAGGCCGGCATGTTCCGCATCATGGTGCCGGAAGCCTGGCTCAAGCTGGAATAGCCGGCCTGCGATAAAATGCACGCTCATGCAATCGATTGAGCCGTCCATGCCTACTCCTCCGCTGTCCACCAAACTGCCCGCCGTGGGCACCACCATCTTTTCCGCCATGTCCGCCCTGGCCGCCGAACACGGCGCGGTCAATCTGGGCCAGGGTTTTCCCGACTTTGCCTGCGATCCGGCGCTGGTCGACCGGGTGACCGACGCCATGCGCGCCGGCCACAACCAGTATCCGATGATGACCGGCGCCCCGCCGCTGCGCGAAGCGGTGGCTGCCAAGATCGGCGCCCTGTACGGTGCCAGTTACTGCCCGGCCAGCGAGATCACCATCACCGCCGGCGCCACGCAGGCCATCACCACCGTCATTCTGTGCTGCGTTCGCGCGGGCGACGAAGTGATCGTCATTGAACCTGCCTACGACTGCTATTTGCCGGCCATCGCACTGGCCGGCGCCGTGGCGGTGACGGTGCCAATGGCCCTGGGCGACGGCGGCTTTGGCGTACCGTGGGGTCAAGTGGCCGCGGCCGTCACCGCGCGCACGCGCCTGATCGTCGTCAACTCGCCGCACAACCCCACCGGCACCGTGTTTGGCGCGGCCGATATCGACGCCCTGCGCGACATCGTGCGCGGCACCGACTTGCTGATCCTGTCCGACGAAGTCTATGAACACATGGTCTACGACGGCCAGCGCCATGAATCGGTGTGCCGCCATCCGGAGCTGGCCGAACGCAGCTTCGTTGTCTCCAGCTTTGGCAAGACCTATCATGTCACGGGCTGGAAGGTGGGCTACGTGGCCGCGCCGGCCAGCCTGAGCGCCGAATTTCGCAAGGTCCACCAATACAATGTGTTCACGGTGAATACGCCCATGCAGCACGGGATCGCCAGCTACATGGGCAACAGCGCGCCCTACCGCGACTTGCCCGCCTTTTACCAGCGCAAGCGCGATCTGTTTCGCGGCGGTCTGGCGAACTCGCGCTTCACGTTGCTGCCAGCCGACGGAACCTACTTTCAATGTGTCAGGTACGATGCAATTTCCTCTATACTGGAGTCGGAATTCGCACAATGGCTGACCACCGAAATCAAGGTCGCCGCCATCCCCGTTTCGGCGTTCTACGCACAGGGTCGGGAAGCGGGTATTGTGCGCTTTTGCTTCGCCAAACAAGATGACACCCTGAAGCTCGCGCTGGAGCGGTTGGCGCGTTTGTAAAATGCGTATGAAGGCAGCAAAAATCGGTGGATGATCATGGCATTCAGGCGTCTCAAGCTGTCCGACCTCACCTTTGGCAAGCCGCTTGCCTGGGACGTTTTCAGTGCGCCCTCGGCCAAGCGGCCAGTGCTCGAAAAAGGCGCGCTGGTCGCCCCTGACCAGCTATCCCTGCTTGAAACCGGCCTGTATGCCGAAGCGGGCGTGCCCGCCTCCGTCCTGCAAAGCCTGAACCAGATCAACCGCCGCCTCGAGCGCATCCTGATGGACCTGCGCGACGTGGCCAGCGCCGACACCGAACTGCGCGCCATCGCCCGCGAACTGATCGACGCCGTCGCGCGCGACGAAAACATCGCGCTGGCCGCCATCTTCCTGAACCAGATCGCCGGCGCCTATGCGATCCGCCACTGCACCGAAGCTGCCATCGTCGTGTGCCTGATCGCGCGCGCCATGCACAAAGACCCGGCCGAACTGCTGATCATGGCCGCCGCCGCGCTGACCATGAATGTGGGCATGGTGCGCCAGACCGAAATCTTCCAGGGGCGCGACGGCGCCTTGTCGAACGAGGAGCGGGCCATCGTGCGCCGCCATCCGACCGACAGCGTCGACATGCTGCGCTGGGCCGGCATCGCCGACGAAGCGTGGCTCGACCTGG
Organism: Massilia sp. TSP1-1-2; assembly: GCF_049896185.1. Taxonomy (NCBI): domain Bacteria; kingdom Pseudomonadati; phylum Pseudomonadota; class Betaproteobacteria; order Burkholderiales; family Oxalobacteraceae; genus Massilia; species Massilia sp. TSP1-1-2. The sequence goes on along the minus strand of NZ_JAFCTU010000015.1, from coordinate 76,730 downwards.
TCTTGCTGCACCACGAAAATGAAGACGGCAGCGGCTATCCGCAGGGACGGCTGGGCGAGGAAATCTCGCAAAATGCCAAATTGATCGGGCTGGCCGACCGCTATTGCGCGTTTGTCTCGGCGCGCAACTACCGCCGTTCGCTGCTGCCGCCGATGGCCCTGGCCTGCCTGGCCGGCGGGAGCGACATGCCAGTCGACCCGGACCTTGTCGCCCACTTCAGCGCGCGGATCGGCGCCTACCCACCGGGCACGCTGGTGCGGCTGGCAAACGGGGAGACCGGCGTCGTGTTCAGCGGAGCCGACCAGGCCGGCGCGCTGCGGGTGCATGTGCTGCGCTTGAGCGACGGCACGCCTTTGGCACTGCCCGAACCGCGCTCCACGGCCGACGTAAACTGCTCGATCGCTGAAGCCCTGCATGAAGACACTGCCAGGCTGCGCTTCACGATGCAGCATATTTGGGGTGAGCTGGCCGCACTGTAAACAGTCAGGCATGCGCGTCAGCACTGACCATGGCGCCGCTAGTGAAATGCCCGGCCGCGCGGGCCGGGCCGGGCCGGACTATTACTTGGCCATGCCGTCTTTGCCCATGCTGTCCTTGCCCATGGCGTCCTGTTTCATCTCGCCTTTTTTCATCTCATCCTTCTTCATCGCGCCTTTCGTCATGGCGTCCTTCTTCATTCCTGTTTTGCCCATGTTGTCGTGCTTCATGGCTGGCTTTGTCATCGTGTCCTTGTGCATCTGGTCCTTGTGCATCTCGTCCTTGTGCATCTCGTCCTTGTGCATCTCGTCCTTGGCCATCGCATCTTTTTTCATGGCGTCCTGCGCGTGGACGGCGCCGGTCAACATCAGGCAAGCAGCGAACAAGACGGTAGTAACTTTTTTCATGATATTCCTCGTAAAGTAAATTGAACAACGTAGATTGAACAACGTGGGTACTGCGTGCTGCGTCAGTCCGGCTCAGCTGCCGCCGAACCAGTTATACCCCTGGTCTTCCCAATAGCCGCCAGGGTAGGTATTCGTCACAAAAATGGCCTGAATGTGCTTGGGATTTTTGTAGCCAAGCTTGGTGGGCATGCGCAGCTTCATCGGAAAGCCATAGCGCGGCGGCAGAACCTGCCCGTCATAGGTAAGCGCCATCAATGTCTGCGGATGCAGCGCCGTGGCCATGTCGATGCTGGTGTGATAATCGTCGGCGCACTTGAAGCCGACGTATTTCGCGCTCAGGTCCGCGCCAACGTGGCGCAGAAAGTGGCCGAACGATACGCCGCCCCACTTGCCGATCGCGCTCCAGCCTTCCACGCAAATGTGGCGCGTGACCTGGTCTTGCTGCGGCAGCGCGCGCAGGCGCTGCAGCGTCCACGGCTTGCGGTCGGCCACCATGCCGCTCAATTCAAGGCGCCACGTGTCGGCGTCCACCTCGCGCACCTCGTCCTCGCCGTAATAGGCATTGAACGGGAACGGACGGGTAATCATCGATTCCGGGTAGGTTGGCGCCAGCCGCGTTGGGTCGAACAGCAAGCCCTGGACGCGGTCATTGAAACTGTCGATGCGCCGTAAGGCCGCGTCGATGCTGTCCTCGTCGCCCGTCGAACAGCCGCTTAGGAGCGCCAGGCCGCCCAGGCTCAGGCTGCGCTGCAGGAAGGCGCGGCGCGCTGGATGGGCGACCCGGTTGAGGGCGTCGGCAAGCATCTGCGCGCCTTCAGCGGGAACCACGATGTCGCGTTTTTTCAATAGTGTCATGCTCGATTCTCCTTGATCAGCGGCCGCGCAGCATGGCCAGCAGGCTGCGCGGAACCAGCGCCACCATCACCACATGCACGACAATGAAAGCGCACAGGCCGGCCATCGCAAAAAAATGCACGCGGCGCGCCCCCTCGTAGCCGAACAGCAGCTCGCGCAGCAGTGGAAACTGCACCGATTTCCAAAGCACCAGTCCAGAGAGCACCAGCACGATGCAGTCGACCATGACGAACAGGTAGGCCAGGCGTTGAAAGCTGTTGTACTGCTGCGGATCGGCATGGGCCAGTTTGCCTTTGAACGCTGCGCTCATATCCAGCAGCAGCTGGCGTGGTGCTATCGGAAAAAATTTGATGCGCAGGCGGCCCGATGCCACATTGATGGCCAAGTACGCGATTCCGTTGGCCGCCAGCAGCCACATGGCCGCGAAATGCCATTGCAGTGCCCCGCCTAACCAGCCGCCCAGCGTGATCCCTGAGGGAATCGCAAAATCGAAAAATCGCGTCGCGTTATAAATGCGCCAGCCGCTCGCGACCAGCACCACCACGGCGACGGCGTTGAGCCAGTGCGTCAGGCGCCGCCATACCGGGTGAATGTTGCGCGCGGGGGCCATCAGAGGCTCGCTATCGGCTGGCACGGCGCCGTGCTCATCGCGTGAAGGATGCGCGCATCGCCCGATGAAGGGCTCGCGCATCCCTCGCTGGTGTAAAGTTTGACCAGCGCGGGGGCGGCGGCGTACGATGCCGGCATGCGGCATGGACCAGCAAAAGCAGTGAGCAATCGTGTGGCTTGCATGGTATTAACCTGGGTGTGTGGGACAGTGACAGGTAATTCGCAGCAAAAGCGCGATTGGTTACAGCAGCGCGACGATTTTTTTGATTTTTTTATTTTCAAAACGATGTTACTTAAGGCGCGGATGCAACGAATACCCCTGGTAGAGCTTCAGCACGGTACAGAACTGCGCCTGCATGCGCTGTTCGTGCAAGGGCTGGACGGCGACGAGCTGGCCTATCGGCGCTTTCTGCAGGCGACGGCATCGCGCTGCTCGCTACGCTGCCCGCCAAGCAGCGCGAGGCGATCATTTACACCAAACTGGACGGCCTGTCGGTGCGGGAAGCAGCCGGCGCCCTGCAAATGTCGGAAGCGGCCATTAAGGTCGCGGTCCATCGAGGCTTGAAAACGTTGGCGGCAACATTGAGAGATGCAACATGAAAACGGATGAATTGATCGATATGCTCGCCACCGGACCAGACGTTGCCCTCGCGCGCGCCACGGCGGGCCGCAACGTGCTGCTGGTGCTTGGCGCCTTGCTGCTTAGTGGCCTGCTGATGGGCGTCACGCTGGGCCTGCGCCCACACTTGGGTCTTGCCGTGGCGCTGCCCGCGTTCTGGCTGAAGTTCGTGTTTTCAGTCGCGCTGGCCGGCGCCGGATGGCTGGCGGCGCGGCGTTTGTCGGCGCCGGGCTCGCGCCTTGGCCAACTGCCGCTGGTGGTCGGCGCGCCGATCGTGCTGGTCTGGCTGGTTGCCGCTGCGGTACTGGCCCAGTCAGCGCCCGAGCTGCGCGGCGCGCTGTTCTGGGGATCGACGTGGCGCTATTGCCCGGTGCTGATCGCGCTCATGTCGCTGCCCGTGTTCGCGGCAACGCTATGCATCATGCGCCAGCTGGCGCCGACCCGTTTGCGCCTTGCCGGGGCGGCGGCCGGGCTGGCGTCGGGCGGCGCGGCCGCGGCCCTCTACTGCCTGCATTGCCCCGAAATGAGCGCCGCGTTTGTCGGGTTCTGGTATCTGTTGGGAATACTCGTGCCAACCGCCATCGGAGCGCTGATCGGCCCGCGCGTACTGGCCTGGTAACATGACACGACATGCGCGCACCCTCGTCATGGGCAACTCCGGGTCCGGCAAAAGCTGGCTTGCCGCACGCATTGCAGCCGAGCTCGGCGCGCCGTGGATTGATCTCGACCATCTATTCTGGGAGCCGGGCGGCTACAACATCGCGCGCGACAAAACCCTGACGCACGCGATGCTCGACGCCGCCTGCGCGCAGCCGTCGTGGGTAGTCGAGGGAATCTACGGCTCCCTGCTGACACGGGCGCAACCAAGGTCAGACACGCTGTTATGGCTGTGTGTCGACGAGGCCGAGTGCATCGCCAACATCACCCGGCGCGGACCACGACGCGGCGGCAGCGTCGCCACCATGGCGGCATTGACAGCGTGGGCGGCAAGTTACCGCAGCCGCGACGGCTCAAGCGGATTCGCGGCGCACCAGGCGCTTTTCGACGGCTATGCAGGCGCCAAAGTACGGCTATCGAACAGAAGCGACATTGCCGCGTTCCTGGCCACCGGTTAATGCTTTCCCTCAACCGGGGTCAGTTCCCCCATTGCGACACGAGCTCTGCATACAGAGGCAGAAATAGCCCTAGATACCGTTTTACGGTAGAGCTCGTGTCGTAATGGGGGAACTGACCCTGGGGGAAGTTTTCAGGGGGTGAGCTGGACGATTTTGCGTTCGACGAAGGCTTGCAGGGGGGGCGTGAGGGTGCCGGAGGCTTTTGCGCGCTGGAAGGCGGCGAGCGCGTCGCGGTCGCGCTTTTCGGCTTGCAGCGAGATGCCCAGGCCCATCAGCCATACGCCGTGCTCGGGCATGGTGCGCAGCGCGGCGCCGTACTGCTCGGCAGCCTCGCGGTGGCGCGACTCGCGCTGCAGCGCGCCGGCCAGGAAGGCGTGGTAGTCGCCATTGCCGCTGGCCGCGGGCAAGGTGCGCATCAAGGTCGCAACGCCGGAAGTGCCGCGTTCGATCTGCATGCGCGCCAGTAACATGGCCATCGTCGGCTGCGCCGCGTCAACTGCCAGGCCTTGTTCGAGCTGCTGCATTGCTTCATCGTTGCGCCCGGCTTCGATCAGCAAGGCCACCAGGCTCTGGCGTGCGGCGTCGTGCCGAGGATTGAGCTTGAGCGCATGGTCAAGCGCGGCAAAGGCCCCCGCCATGCGCCCTTCTTCGAGCGCGGCCAGGGCAATGCGGTATTGTGCTTCGGAACGCTGGGCGCTGGTCATGTCGCGTCCGCCAATGGGGGAACCTGCAACTGGCAGCGGCAGCGGTTCGGCCATGCGCACTACTCTGGCGCCCCGCTGCGGCACTTCTAGCCTGGCAATCGGCGCTGGCTTGATGCGCGGCGCAGCAACAACGCGCACTGGCGCGGCCTCAACTGCCAATGAGGAATCCGACGTATCGCGCACCGTGCCCTGCGCCGGCGCGACGACTGCCGGCACCGCCGTCGCCACCACCTTGCGCGTCGGCTCGAGCGCCTTGGTCGGTGTAGCCAACGGCGGGGCTGGCGTTACGGCAGCAATGGCAGCGGCGGCGGGTACCACAGGAGCAGCCGGAGCCGGAGCGGGCGCCATCACCTTGGGCACGAGCACAACGACGGCGGGCGAGGCCACCGTCGCCGCGCCCGGCCGCCGCAGCCAGAACACAACGGCGAGCGCGACGGCGATCACGACCACGCTCGCCACCACGGCAATGCGCACCAGCGGCAATTGCCGCCGCGCGGGACCTGCGGCACGTACCTCCGAAGGCAAGGAAACGCCGGAATGCGAGCCGCGGGCATCCAGATCTTGCAGCATTTTGTTTATGAGGCTCATTTGTTCAGGACCCAGGTAAAGGCGGCGGCGGCAGCAGCCAGCGCGGGAACGGCGGCCAGCACCCACGTTGGCAGCTTGCGCCTGGTGGTCATGGTGTCTTTGGCGGCCTCGGCCACATGGGACGCCTTGACCTGCTGGGTGCCCTTGCCGTAGCTGACCATCAGCGATTTGTGCGCCAGGATATTGACCAGCCGCGGAATACCGCCGCTGGCACGGTACAGTTTGGCGATCGCGCCGCGCTCGAACAGGCGCGCGCCCGCGTAGCCGGCCACCCGCAGCCGGTGCGCCAGGTAATACTCCATGTCGTCACGCGTGAGCGGCCCCAGGTGGTAATGAAAGGTAATGCGCTGCGCGAGCTGGCGGATCGCATCGAGTTCCAGGTGGCGGTTCAGTTCGGGCTGTCCAAACAGCACGATCTGCAGCAGCTTGCGCTTTTCCGTCTCCAGGTTGGTCAGCAGGCGCAGCGCTTCCAGGCTTTCGATGGGAATGGCTTGTGCTTCATCCAGACACAGCAGCACGCGTTTGTCGTTGCCTCCCAATTCCAGCAGGCGCAGCGTGATTGCCTTGAGCAACTGGTGCTGGTCGACATCCTTTTCCAGCGTGATTTCCAGCTCGTCAGCGAGGGCCAGCATCAGTGTGCGTGGCTCGAGGTAAGGATTGGGGATGTAGGCCGTGACGAAATCGTCCCCCAGCGTGGCGATGAACTTGCGGCACAGCAGCGTCTTGCCGGTGCCCACTTCGCCGGTGATCTTGATGAAGCCTTCGCCGTTGCGCGCGGCGATCAGCAAGGTGTTGAGCGCTTCCTGCGAATGCGGGCTGGTGAAAAAATAACTGGTGTCCGGCGTAATGCCGAACGGTGCCTCGCGCAAGCCGAAATGGGCTGTATACATAGCTTAGCGGCGCTCCCCTGCATTGCGTGGGTCGAGCTGCTGGACGCGGTTGCCGGTGTCGAGCATGTCTTGGGCAAAGGCATTGTTGCCGTCCACGATGGTCGGCTTGATCAGCACCACCAGTTCGCGCTTCTGGTTCACGCGCGCCTTGTTGGAAAACAACGCACCCAGTACCGGCACGCTGCTGGCACCCGGCAAACCGCTCTGGTCGGCGGTCGACGACTGGCGCATCAACCCGCCAATGGCGACCACGTGGCCATCCTGGCCGCGCACCATGCTGTCCATCTCGGACGTGCTGGACGCGGCAAGCGGCAGTGTCAGCGAGCCGGCCGAGCCGAGGTTGATACCCTTGTTGATCGTGGCCACCTGGCTGACCGAAGGATGCACGTGCAGCAAGATATTGCCTTTTTCATCGATCTGCGGCGTGACGTCGAGCACCACGCCCGAAAAGAACGGCGCCAGCGTCACGCTTGGGGTGCTGGTGCTGGTGCCGGTCAGGTTGGTGTTCTGGGTCGAGGTAACGCCGGTGACGTAGAACTCGTCGGTGCCGATCTTGAGCACCGCCTTCTGGTTGTTCATGGTCGCAATGCGCGGGCTCGACAACACGTGCACCGTGCCCTGCGATTCAAGGAAGGAAATGAGCGTGGCGAAATTATTTGTCTGGAACGCCAGGCCGAACAGCGAACCACTGGCCGCGTCCGCCGCGGCGAGCACCGAGCCGGCGATCGCGCTAATGCCGGCCCCGCCGACCGAGCTGATCGGGCCCTGAGCGCTGCCGTCAGTGGGCAACGGGCGCAAGGCGACGCCCGGCTGCAAAAACCCGCTTGACACGCGCTTCGGGTTACCGTTGCGGTAGGTTGTAAAACCGGCCCAGTTAATGCCCATCTGAAAGCTGTCGTTCAGCTCAACTTCGAGGATCTTGGCCTCCAGAATCACCTGGCGGTTGACCGACAATTGGCTCGCCTTCAGGTAGGCGTCCACGTTGCGCAAGTCGTCGGGCATGCCGCGCACCACGATCACGCCCGACTGCGGGCTGATGACGACGGCGCGTCCGCCTTCGGCCGAACCGACAATCGCGTCCAGCGCCGACTTCAGTTCGGTCCAGAATTCACTGCTCGACGTCATCGTCACCGAGCTGCTCTCACTGGGGCCGCCGCCGCTGCTGTTGCCGTTCTGGTTATTGTTGCCGTTGTTTTGATTCTGGTTCTGGTTTTGATTCTGGCCACCGCTGCCGCCCGAACTGACCGAAGTCGACGTCACCTTCAGGCTGGAACTGCCCTTGCGGCTGCCGACCAGGTAATTGACCTGGAAGACGCGCGTTTGCATCGTCAGCGGCTTGATCGAAATGCGCGTGCCTTCCATCTTGTAGTCGTAGCCATACATCTCGCGGATGGCGTCGAGCGCTTCGACCATGGTCACATCCTTCAAGTTGGCGGTGATGGTGCCGCTTACTTCCGGATGCACCAGCATGTTGTAGCGCGTGCCTTCCACCAGCGCATTGTAAAACTGCGCCGCCGGTACATTGTTGAAGGCGACATTGAAACGTTCCTCGAGCGCGGCGCGCGCCTTGGGCAGGCGCGTGCTCATGGCGCTGACCGGCGGCAGCAGCGCGTCGGCCACGGCGTCCGGCTGACGCACGGCAGGGCGGCCCGCACGCGGGGCCGACTCGGCCTTCAGTTCGGCCTTGATGGCGTCGAAGGTGGTGCGCTTGGGCGCCGGTTCAGCGCAGCCCGCCAACACCGCGCCGGCACCCAGCAAACATGCGATCAGGGTAGTTTTCTGCATACAATTTTGTCTTTATGGTTGTACCGTGGCGACCCGCTGGGCCGGCCGGAAAAGCGTCAATGTCTCAGTCTTGCCGCCGCGTCGCAGCACCACCTCGGTTGCACCGATAGCGACCAGTACGGCGTCGCCCACGCGCTGGCCTTGGCGCACGGTCTTGCCGTCGATCACGGCCACGCGCCGGCCGCCGGGGCGCAGCGATACCAGGATCGATTGCAGCTGCGGTGCGCGCCGCTCAAGGCGCGGCGCCGTCAGCACGCCGCCGGCAACGCCACCAGGCATTGATGGCGCCAACACCGGCGCCGTCATGGCCGCCGGCGGGCGCGTCGGGTCGGCGCCATCTTGCGCTAATGCAACGAGCGGCAGCAGCGCCACCAAAGCCAGGCTGTGCAACAGTGTCATAGCTTGCGTCATAGCTTGCGTCATAGCTTGAGCCATTTCTTGTCCAGGCTGATGGTGTACACCACCAGCGTCAAGGTCGCGGTGGGATAGGTGTCGACCTTCATGGTCGCGCCGCCCCAGAAAATCTGGCCTTGCATGCCTTCGAGCGCCGTCATGTAGGCAACCATGTCGGGGTAGCTGCCTTGCAGCACCAGTTCCACGCCGTGGCGGTGCAGCAATTGCGGCGGCGCGGCCGCCTCGCCCGTCTTGGGCGCGACCGTTTGGCCCGCCTTGGGGGCTTCTGCAGCAGGCGCTTCCTCGGGCAAGGTGCGCAGCGACGTCAGGCGCAAGCTGGGGTGCGCGCGCAAGATCCGTTCGAGCAAGCCGGTCATGCGCTCGGGCGGCACCATGCCCTGCTGCATGGCCATCAGCGCGGACGACAGCTTTTGCGCCTCGCCCTTGACTTGCTGCAGGCGCAATCGGTCTGCCGCATCCGGGTCCAGCGTGTGCGCGAGCATGGTCTGGGCGATTTCCGCCTCCACGCCGGCAATCTGGTCGCGCTGTTGCGACATGGTCAGCAGCAACGCCTTTTGCTTGGCATAGGTCGGGTTGAGCGAAAAGAAAAACACTGCGCAAATCACCAGTCCCGCCGTGGTGACAAAGACGATGGTGCGTTCGCGCAGCGTGAGGCTGTCGACCTTGCCGCTAATTTTCAGCCAGTATTTTCTCATTTGGGCGTTTCCGCTTTTGGGCTGGCGCCAACCGACTGCAGGCTGAATTTCAGGTAGACGGGCGTTGCGGGCGCTGCCGCCGGCGCAGGCGCGCCGCCCGCCAGCACCAACGGGGCGGGGGCCGGGGCCGGGGCCACTGCCGTCATCGCGAGCGTGGCGAACGCCTTGCCCTTCATCACGCTTTCCTGCGCCAGGCGGCCCATGTATTGCGGCACCAGCGGCGCTTGCAAGGCCTTGCCCTCAATCCCGATCGTGGCGCCGCCGGACGCGACAGTCACGTCCGTCAGCCACAGCCCCTCGATGCGCTGACGGGAAAAGGCGCGAAAGTACGGCGAAAAGCCGACCGTGTCGCCAAAGCCGCCGCGCTGCACGGTGGCCGTGGCGCTTTGCAGCATGGCCAGTTCTGCTTGCGCGGCGACGATCTCGGCGGCGATGGTCGCGCTTTTTTGGCGCGGCGCAAATTGCACTTTTACGTCTGTCAAGCGCTGCTGGCGGGCAGCCAGCAGCGCTTCGGTGCCCGCCGCCTGGGCCGTCAGTGCGCGCGTGCGAAACGCCGCATCGACGGCCAGCAGCGCGCAGGCGCCGCAGATGATGGCCAGCGCCTGCACCATCGTCAAGCTTGAAAAATACTTCTTCTGCTTGCGGAAAATGGGGTTGAACAGATTGATCTGTTGGGTCACAGCACCGTCTCCTCGAGCCGCAGGGCTGCGCCCAGCGTCAAGAAATGGCGCTGCTGCGCCTCGACGGCGGCCAGCTCGGGCGTCTTGGTAAAATCAAACACCGTGGCCAGGTCGAGCGTATCAACCGGCATGTACAGGTTGGACGACAGATAGTCGTGTAGCGACGAATTGGGCAAGGGCGCGAGCAACAGCTTGGACACGGTCACGAAGTGGAACTGGCGGTCGAAGTGGTCGAGCGAGCGCTGCAGCTCGAGCGTAATCTTGTCGAACACCTGGTTGCGGCGGTCGGGATCGAGTTCCTGGACCTGGTCGAGCGTGACTTCGATCCGGCGCGACAAATACAGTTCGCCGTTGAAGGTGACGGTCAGCAGGCCGCCTTCAGCGTTAAAGTACAGCATGGCAAGGCCGCGCCCTTCCGGCTCCAAAAAAGCGGAGATATTACGCTGCCCCGCTTCGGGAATGTCAATTACCGACAGCTCCACCTTGGCGGCGGTAAACAGCGCCTGGCGCGTTTCAATCACGGCGTTGCGCGCCGCGACGGCGAACATCTGGTTCACGCGCACGGCGGCGTTTTTGTCGGCGGGAATATCGAGCACGTCGACGGTGGCGTCATCGATATGAAAGTCGAGCATGTCTTTCAGGCGCCAGCGCACGGCCGCCTTCAGTTCGTCCGGCTGGACGTTGGGCGCTTCGACGGCGAGCAGTTGGTAGTCGCGTGCGCCGAGCAGCGTTGACACGCGGTACTGCGACGCGTGCAGGTCGCGCGCGAGCTTGTCGAGGACTTCTGGCGGCGTTGGTTGCTTGACCGAATAAAACGCGGCGACCTCGACTTGCGGCTTGCCGGCCGCAACCCGGGTGACGCGGGCGGCGCACATGCCATCGACGCCGAAACCGATCGCGAGCAAGCCACTGACTTTCCTTGATTTACTAAAAAAACCCATGCACGCAATCCGTTGATGAATCAATTATGAGGAAGCTGCCCTAGCTCCTTGATTATATTCATAATTCATAGAAGTAAGCCTAAAATTTTCACGTAGGCAACGATTATGAGACACAAGCGGCCAATTAATAGGTCTCGCGCACGTAAATCACCGGCCCCGACTTGTACACGCCGAAGGTGACGCGCCCGCCGCCGGGCAGAATGAGGCTTTTCGACTTGAGCACGGCACTGCCTTTTCCGGTGGGCACCGGCGACGGCTTGGTCAGCAGCACCCTGCCCGCCCCGCCCGCCATAGGGGTACCGGGCAGTATGTGCGTGTCGCCCATGTTGACCGTGCTCAGGGGATCCTTGTGCAAGGTCAGCGTGAACTCCGCTGTGCCCAGCGGCGTGCAGCTGTCGAGCGTGTTGGTGGAGTAGCTGGCGCCGTTCCAGTACTGGGCCGCGATCTTGACGCCAAGGTTCAGCAATTCGGAACCGTAGGCATTATCCACTTGCAAGCGCCCGTAGCGCACCTGCGTGGAGCCCACCAGCGCATGCTGATTGGCTCCGACAGGGACATTGACGGTATCAAGGTTGTAGGTGGCGATGCGCACGCCATCCGGATCGATCGGTGCGACGCCGACCTTCAGCGCTGTGTACGGCGCCACGACGGTGGTGGCGCGCTCCACGATGAACGGAACGACGATGGCAGTGCTGACCCCGTTGGAAAAACTGCCGGTGGGCGAGCTGGGGTTCAGGCAAGGCCCGACCGGGGTCGCGGCGCAGACTGCCAGCGGGCGGCGGGTGCCCCCAGCCGGGTCGTCAATCGCGCCCAGGCCAAGTTGAGTTGGAATATTCAGGCGCGCCAAGGTGTCCGTGTAGTTCACCGTGGTCGCGTTGGCCGCGTTTTGCGCTGTCAGTACAAAACTCGGCTTCAGCGCTTCGCCCATGTAAGTGAAGGCGGCGCTGGTGCAGAGCGGGTAGCCGCTGCGGTTCACGATCGTGCCCGCGCTTAATGCGAAGTGGTCAGGAATGAAGCGCCCGAAATACGGCGAAGCGGCGCTGCCGAAATAGCAGCCCAGCTTGCCTGCGGCATTGGCTGTGTTCGGGTCGGTCGGCGCCGTCCCGCCGCCCAGCGTGGCGGTGACGCACTCACCCTTGGCGCTGTCGACGGCGGCAAAGCTGCCGTCGTCATACACGCCCCAACTGTTCAGGCCGACGTAACCGACCTCGCTGTACGTAAACGCGTTCCCGCTGGCCACGCCACTGGCATTGGCCACCCCAAAACTGCCGCTGAGCACGCCTTTGGTGTTGCCGGTAAGAACCTTCACCATGTTCTGGTCGAATGACGGCGTGCCGTCATAGCCGGCGGCAGAGCTGGCCTGGATACCGAACTGCGTGCCCGCCTTGATCACCGGCGTAGCGATGAAGCTGACCCCGGCGGCATCCGCGTTGGCATCGGCCGAGGCAAGCGAGAACGCGTCGGGACGCAGCGCGAAATTGTCGGATGAACACGCCGTGACCCCGCTCGATTCAAGCTTGACACGCACCTCGCGCGCCGCACGGCTTGGCGTGAAGGGAATGCTGCGCCGCCCGCCATTGGCCGGAGCGAACGTCAGCGTCACCGGCGGCGCCACCGCGACGGTGCCGCAGGTGGCGGTCTTGTCTGCCACCACCAGCGTCGCGACCACGGTATCGCTCGAACCGGTATTGAGCGCGGCGCCGTTGCGCGCGAGGATATCGAGCGTCACCGTGGCGCCGACGCGCTTGGTAAAAATGGGCGTGCCCGCGCCGGCGCCGGTTTCCACCGCGTCGAAGGTGCAGCCGCCGCCGGCCGCCACCGAACAGCCGCCAACGGTGTAGCTATTGCTCGCGACGGCAGTGTTGGCGCCAGGATTGTTGCCGGCGCGGTCGCGCACGTTGGCCAGGTTTGCCGAAAGATTCAAGCCCACCACGCCGGCCGTGCTGACGTTAGCGACCACCGTATAGGTGGTGCCGCTGCCGCTGACCGAGGCGATCGTCGCCCCGCTGCCCGACAAGGTGAAATTGGCCGCGCTCACGCCCGTCACCGCTTCCGAAAACGTCACGCTCCAGCTGACCTGGCCGGCAGATACCGGATTGGCGGCGCCGCACAGCGCCGGGTTGGCGCACGCGATGGATGCCACGGGCGCGGTATTGTCGATCGTTACGCTGGAACCGTTCGTCACGCTCGTGCGCGAGGTGGCCGCATTGCCCGCGACGTCATTGACGTCGAGCTTGAACGCCACCAGTCCCTCCACGTCGCTGGCCACGACCAGCCGGCTGGCAACCCAGCTGTTGCCCGCGCCGGTGACAGTGGCGCCAGCGCCGTTGATGGTGGCCGTGGGTGTTTGCACGCCGTTCGCGTCGGCGGTGGTGAAGGTCACGCTGATCCGCTCGCCAACCCGGGCAAACAGCGCGCTGACGGCGTTGTTCGAACTGATGCCTACGACTGTGAAGGTGGGCGGCACGCGGTCGATCGTATACACCTGTCCGGTAAAGTTGCCGTTATTAATGCCCGCGCCACCCAGCGCCAGTCCGTTGGGGCCGATGATCGAATCGTTATCGATCACGTTCAATCCCAGCGTCCCGCTGCCCGTATTCGGTGTCCTGAGCACATACACACTGCTACTGGTGATGGTTCCCGACAGTGTGGTGCCACCGACACCATTGGCCGGCAGCGTAAAATCGCTTAGCGTGACGCCGCTGACGGGACGGTCGAACGTGACGGTCCAGGTGACTGGACTGGCGTTGGTCGGGTCCGGCAGGTCGCGCGTGATCGAGAGCACAACGGGGAAAGTATTGTCGACCTTGACCGCACCGGTGAGAATACGTGTGGCGGTAGCGCCGCTAGTGCAGTTCGCATTTGGCTGAATATAGAACGAAATGTCGTACAGGCCATTACTCGCTGGCGCAACATAATTAAATGTAAAGCTGTAATTGCCGTCGGCTGAGACGTCCGTGTTGTCGATGCATGTCATGCTCGTGACTGGCGACGTGTCAATTTGCGTCTTGCGCCAGCGCGCATTGGACAAGGTGACGTACAGCGTGACGCTGATGGTAGCGCCTGGCACCACGGTGACGTTGCCTTGGCCATTGAAGGTCACATTGGTGATGACGGCGCCGGCGCGGGCGCTGCCGGCGCCGGCGCACCCCAGCAACAGCGCCGCCAGCAGCGCCAGCAATGAGCGCCATGCACCGCGCGGTACAAGCCAGGTTGATTGGGCGACCATGGCATTCTCCATTTAATTGAGCTCGGCTTGCACGCGCCGCCGCACATAATCGGCATCCTGACTGGCATTCAGACAGCTGCCGGCGACCGGCTTGTTGCAGGCGACTGCGGTGATGGTCCAGCGATTGGTGGTGTTGCCCACCACGTTAGTGCCCGGGGTGCAGGTGACGGTCACGCTGAAGCTCGCCAGCACGCTGTCGGCCGGCAAGGCAAAGGTCACGGGCGACGGCGCAAAGCAGGCGACTGAACCGGTGGGCGCCTGCAAGCGCAACTGGCGGTACAGGCCCCAGTCGAGGCCGCTGCGCGCAGCCTGGTCGGCGCGTACTCCCAGTACGTCGAGCACGGCGGCGCTCTGCTGGTTGCTGAACACGCCGACAATGGCCGCCGCCAGACCGGCCAGCACCACCAGCAGGAACACGGCGGTCAGCATGCTGACGCCGCGCGCGCGCGCACTGGCCAGCGCAGCGTGAATGGGCAAATGGGTCATGGCGTATTGTCCACGTGAATCTGGTGCTCGAGCGTGAGCTTGGCCGAGGTCTGGCCGGCGATGCCAACATCAATCGTCAGGCCGACCAGACCGCTGCGCTGGTTCGCCAGATTGGCATACACGAAATTGCAGCCCCTGATATTTTCAGCGAGCAGCGCGCTGTTGCCGTCGCTGAAACTCGTCGGCTGGTCTTTCACGATCGTATAGTTCCAATAGCGCGTGAGCTTGCCGGTGGTGCGGTCGCAGCCATAGGTCACGGCCGAGGTGACGACATACGCGCGCTTGGCGGGCGACATCAGGGCCACCCCGCTCGCCGTTTGCGCGGCAAACGGATTGCTGGCCATGGTAATGGTGGCGCCGCTGATGGCGCTGATCACGGCCATATTGCACCCTGCCGCGCTGGCGCAATTGTAGGCATTGGCAGGTTCCTGGCCCTCGCCCAAGTTGTAGACCACGACAAAGTTGCCCACCACCGGCGCATGGCGGTCTGCCGGCAGAACGCCCACCACGTCGAAGCTTGTCTTGAGCGGGTCGTTCCAGTTCAGGTAATTGACGGGGGGCGTAGCGCCGACGACATCATCTTCGGCCAGGTAGCGCAGACCGGCCGTGGTCTGCAGGAATTCCAAAAACACGGGTCCGGCCGCCGGCCCGGTCACGCGCACCGAATTAGGCAATGCCAGACGCAGGTCGCGCGTGATGCGGCGCAGCGCGAGGTCGGCCACGTCGGTGGCGGCGGCGCGCGCGACCGAGTCGGTGTAGCTTTGCACCGGCAGCCGGATGAACACCGCCACCACGGCGCCGATAATGCCGGTGATCACGATCACGGCGATCATCTCGACCATGGTCACGCCGCGCTGGCGATACAGGTTGGAAAAGAGGTTCATGGCGTGCTGTTCGGTGCGTAGCGGGTGCGATAGCGGTCGAGCACGATTTGCTCGCCATTGCCGTATTTGACGGCCACCGTAATGCGCAGCAAGTTGGTATCGGCCGTGCCGCTGCCGGCGATCTGGGTGACGCCGGCCGGGCCCAGCGTAGCGTCGGCCTTGATGGTGACCAAGGCCGTGTATTGGTTGTTGAATTTTGCGTTGCCCAGCACGTCGGTGATCTTGCCGGTACTGTCGCCGGCGGTGAACGAGGTGGCCACGCCAAAGGTGCTCACATAGTCATTGATGTTGAAGTAAGGGCGCGCCGTGCCCGCGCTCACGCCGACCGTTTCGGCCACGGTGCAGCCGGCGCCGGGGGCCGCGCTGGTGGCCGTTTCGGCGCCGGCGTCGTCCGGATGGCAAAACGTCATGTGCCCGAGGCTCACTTCTTCGACCAGCGCTTCGGCGATCAGCATGGCTTGCTTGCGCTGCAGCGGGTCGGCGCTGTGTCCGGTGGTGTAGGCCAGCACCGACGTCACGCCGGCGACGGCCACGCTGATGATGACGATGAAAACAATCAGCTCGATCATCGACAGGCCGCGCTGGGCCGGGGACCGATTGCTAGTGCACATAACCGGTCTCCATTTCAATGGTGATGGTGCGAACCGAGGTGTCGGCCGTGACGGTAAAGGCACGCGTTGTAAACAACGAGACTGCTGTGGGCGGCACGTCGGTCGCAAGAAAAGGCTTGCCCAGCGCGTCGAAATAGAACAAGGCCAGCGGCGTGATCCTCACCTGCGAGGGCGGCGCCTCACAGGCCCAGGCCGTGTCAGCGCAGGCCAGCTTGTTGGCGGCGCTGTTGCTATTGGTGCCTCCAGGCGCGAGCACGCGATTGCCGCTTGTGCAACCGCTGTCGTAACACAGCGCGATACCGTTTGCCTGCACTCGCGCGTAGACATAACGGTTTTGTGCGACTGCCACTTTCTGTGCATAGCGCAGCAGCGCGGCGCTTTGATCGGCGAAAGCGACCGAGTCGAAGCTGGCGCGGCCTATAAAACGGGTGGCGGCAAAGGAACCGAGGATGCCGACGATGATGATCACCGCAATCAGTTCGACCAGCGTAAAGCCGCGCTGGGCAGCCATGCTCGGCAGGTAAGGCACACGTCGCGTGATCGTCATCGGTAACACCTGTTGACTGCTTTCAATTTGCAAAGCAAAACAGGCCAATTACTTGGCCTGTTTTTGTTAGCGGACTCACGACCCGCTGGCCGGGCGATCAGTTGCAGTTTGCAGGGATCAGCTCGTCCGACTTGTACGAAGATGCGACAGCGGTAGGCTGGGAGGTGCCGTTATCGGTCTGGCTACCTTCGATATAGGTGAAGCGGCACTTGGGGTGCGCCGAATCGGCAGCAACAGTCAGATTGTTTTTCGATGCCACTGGTGTGGTCAAAGCCGTGTCAAGCGTTGTCAGATCATAATCCTGGGAAGACAAGCCCGAAGCGATGATGATGCCGCTGTTGGTGCCGACAACAGTCGCGGCGTTGGCCAAGCCATCACCGCCAACGTCAGGGTAGCCGGCCAGCATGACGATCGTCTTGCCTTCGCCGATGACTGTCGTGCCCGGTTGGGAGCCGCTTGGCGAGCCGCAGGTGGCGCAAGCCAGCTGCCCGCCACTGACCAGCCACTGTGCGTGAGCACTGGCCGAAGCCGCCTTGACGGCGCCCAGCGCAGCTTGCATTTTAGCCAGGCGCGCCTGACCGGACATGTCGAACATGCGCGGCAGTGCGGTAGCGGCCAGGATGCCGAGGATGACGATCACGACGATCAGCTCGATGAGGGTAAAGCCGGCCTGGGCCTGCTTGCGAATCATTTGGGTGGTTTTCATTATTTAGCTCCTACGACACTTGGTTATTTAGGCAAAATTGCTTGCTTGCTGAGACTACTGGGAATGCGATTCAACACCACTCCCTCTATCGTCGTGCTATTTGACGTCTCGGCAGGTTTTGGGCCGTCTGCGCCATCCATGTCTCTCAGGACGTCGATTTTGAACTCGAACTGCCTTGGATCTGAGACCTGAAAAGTTGCACCAGTCCTTGCAATATACACGAGGAGTAATTTTTTTCGATTGAAATACCAGTTCCCACGGGAAATTTTTTCTTTTTGTGGCGAATTGAACTCACCAAGGTAATTTGCTGGCTTTTGTGCCAACAGATCCATCGGGTTGATACTTGTCAGTTTGCTCAGTTGGTCCTGTTTTCCCTGCGCCACCAGTTGTCCCGCCTTCATCGACAGCGCGCTGCGCAGGACGCCGACGACACTCTCCATAGCCACCCGTTCCGCCTCTTCCTGGTACAGCTGGATGCGCGATAGCAGCACGCCGGCGAGCACGCCGATGATGGCCGCCGTGACGGCCAGTTCGAACAGGGAAAAACCGCGCTCTCGATGGTTCATGTGTTCATGCGTTATTTGCTCATTTGTTCATCGCCGCCTTGCCCAGATCCCAGATCGGCAGGAAGATACCCAGCGCCAGAATGGTGACCATGATGCCCAGGAAGACGATCAAAATCGGTTCGATCTGCGCGCCCAGCGTTTTCAGTTCATAGTCGACTTCGCGCTCGTACATCTGCGCGATTTCGTCCATCAGTTCGTCGAGCGAACCGGTTTCCTCGCCCACAGCGATCATCTGCAGCACGATGGGCGTAAACACCCCGGCCGCCTTGGCGGTGCGCAGGATGCTCTCGCCGCGCTCGACGCCGTCGCGCATCTGTTCGATGCGCGCGCACAAATAGGCGTTGTCGACCGTCTGCGACACCGTCGTCAAGCCCTGCACGATGGGCACGCCGCTGCGGGAAGCGAGCGCAAAGCTGCGCGCGAAGCGCGACATCGTCCCCTTCAGGATGATCTTGCCGGCGATCGGCAGCTTGAGCTTGCGCCGGTCCCATTCGTAGCGGCCTTTTTCCGTGTTCACCCAGCTGCGCGTGATGAACCAGATGACCCCGACCATGCCCAAAATGAGCGGCCAGTACGTGACGGTGAACTTGGAAAAGCCCACCAGCAGGCGCGTGACCAGCGGCAGCTCGGTGTGAAAGCTGTCGAACACTTTCTGGAACTGGGGGATGACGAACACGTTAACCACGGCGATGGCGCCGATCATGGCGATCACGACGAACATCGGGTAGCGCAGCGCCGCCTTGACGCGCTGGCGCATTTCGCGGTCGAACTCCAAGTGGTCGAACAGGCGCAGGAACACGTCTTCAAGGCGGCCCGTCATCTCGCCCACGCGCACCATGCTGAGGTAAAAATTATCGAAAATTTCCGGATGGCGGCGCATGGCCGACGACAGTTCGCGCCCCGAGTCGAGCGACTCGCGCAGGTCGCCGATCACGCGCGCGAAGGACTTGCTGGTGCATGACTCCTGCAGGCCGGTCAGCCCGCGCATGATCGGCACGCCCGATTTGAGCAGCGTATAGAGCTGGCGGCTGAACATTTGCACGTCCATCGAGGTGACCTTGCGCTCCATGAAGGCGGCCACCACGCCTTCCTTGTTGGCGGCCACCACGGGCTTTTTGGCCTCGACGATTTCCACCGGCGTGACCCCGGTGGTAAATAGCTGGTTGGCCACGGCGCTGGTGTCGGCGCCCTCCAGCACGCCCTGCATCATCTCGCCGCGCGTGTTGCGTCCCTTGTAGGCGAAGTACGGCACGTCAATCCTCTAACTGGTTACTGATGCGCATAGCTTCCGACACAGTCGTGCGACCTTGCACGATCAGCGCCACCGCATGGCGGCGCAGCGTTTCGCCCTTCATTTCGGCGTGCGCGGCGCGCAAAAAGTGCGCCGGGTCCGGGTTGTTGGCCGCGTCCACCACTTCCTTCGTCATCTCAAGCAATTCGTACACGCCGGTCCGGCCGCGGTAGCCCATGCCGTTGCAATGCGAGCAGCCCTTGCCGGCGAAATAGCTGATGGTATCGACCCTGTCGCCCAGTTCCGACTTGAGGAACTGGCGTTCGGCCGGCAGCAGTTCGTAGGGCGCGGTGCAACTCTCGCAGATCTTGCGCACCAGGCGCTGCGCCAGCACCGCCTGCAGCGCGCTGCCCACCATGTAGCGCGGCACGCCCATGTCCATCAGCCGCAGCGGCGTGCTGGCCGCGTCGTTGGTGTGCAAGGTAGAGAGCACCAAGTGACCCGTCATCGCGGCGCGCAGGCCGATCTGCGCGGTTTCCTGGTCGCGCATCTCGCCCACCAGCACAATGTCCGGGTCTTGCCGCAGGGCCGAGCGCAGCACGCGCGCGAACGTCAGCTCGATCTTGTCGTTGACCTGCACCTGGTTGATGCCGGCCAGCCGGTATTCGACCGGGTCTTCCACGGTAATCAACTTTTTTTCCGTGGAGTTCAGTTCGGCCAGCGCCGAATACAGCGTGGTGGTCTTGCCGCTACCGGTGGGCCCCGTTACCAGCACCAGGCCGTTGGGGCGCTGCACGATGTCGCGAAAGCGCTCCACCAGCTTCATGGGCATGCCGATGGCGTCCAGGCGCAAGGTGGTGCCGCCCTGGTTCAACAGCCGCATGACCACCGATTCGCCGTACTGGGTGGGCATGGTGGAAATCCGCACGTCGATGCGCTGCTGCTTGACCTTGATGGCAAAGCGGCCGTCTTGCGGCAAGCGTTTTTCGGAAATGTCCAGGTCCGACATCAGTTTCAAGCGCAGCGCCAGCGGGGTGGCGATCTTGATGTCGGCCTCGGTCTGCAGGTGCAGCACGCCGTCGATGCGAAAGCGGATGTGCAAGCGCGCCTCTTGCGGCTCGATGTGGATGTCGGAGGCGCGCACTTGCGTGGCGTCGTCGAACACGGACTGCAGCAGCTTGACGATGGGCGCCTCTTCCAGGCCCGGATTGGTGGCCATGGCGCCAAAGTCGACCAGCGAGTCGCCCAGGTCTTGTTCCAGCTCGCGCGCAAAATCGGTGATTTCGTCGGTGCGCCGGTAAATGCGGTCGATCGCGGCCAGCACTTCGGTTTCGTTGACGACGGCCAGCTCGATGTTGCGCTTGACCAGGCGCGTGATTTCGTCGTACGCGAACAGGTCGGTCGGATCGGCCAGGCCCACCAGCAGCGCGCCGCGCCGGTCTTCCAGCGCCAGCGCGCGGAACCGGCGCGCCTGCGTTTCGGGCAGCAGGCGGACGATATCCGGATTGGTATTGTAGAACTTGAGGTTGATGTACGGGATGTCGAGCTGCTTGGCCAGCGCGCCGGAGATCTGTTCCTCGGTGACGTAGCCGCTCTCGACGAACACGCGGCCGAGCTTGCGGCCGGTGCGCTTCTGGTCTTGCAGCGCAAGGCCGAGTTGATCTTCGGACAAGAGCTTTTGTTGAACAAGGATTTCGCCTAGTCGGACTTTTTCTGGTCTTGCCATGGGCTTACCCTCGCGTTATGCATGTTGCGAACCATTCTATGCCAGAAACGAATAAATTTTGTCATAAGGAATGATTTTGTGTGTCGGGTGTGCCCAGGCATTGTGAAACCGCGACACTATCGCTTATTCAACAGGCAAGGCGATCATCGGCTAGAATTAAAAAGAACAGCATCAAACAACGCAAGCTCACCCCCACATCGTCCTCGCGAACGCGGGGACCCATAGAACGGCTGGACAGAGCAAATGTTCCTTGGGTCCCCGTGTTCGCAAGGACGACGTAGGGGGCGCTCACACCTCGGAACTTATATGCCCCCCTCCCCCCGCCGTCGCATCTACCTCATGCGCCACGGCAGCGTCACCTACTTCGACGCCGCCGGCAAACCCGTCCTCCCCGAACTGGTTCCCTTGAATGAACTGGGCCGCGCCCAGGCCAGCGCCGCCGGCCGCCTCTTCGCCGAGCACCAGGTCAGCTTCGACCGCGTGATCGTCTCCGGCCTGCCGCGCACGGTGGAAACTGCCAAGCGCGTGCTGGCGGAAACGGGCCAGCACATCCCCCTCGAAACCTGGCCCGAGCTCGAAGAAATCCGCGGCGGTCGCCTCTCCACCATCCTTGATGCCGACCTGAAAGCCGCCTTTACCGGCGCCTTTGAAGGCATGGTCGGCGAAGACAAGCGCTTTCTGGGCGGCGAATCGGTCGGCGAACTGATGGACCGCATCCATCCCGCCGTCACGCGCTTGCGGGCCGATTCCGGCTGGGACACGGTGCTGCTGGTACTGCACGGCGGCGTCAACTGTGCGATCCTGTCGCTGGCACTGACGGGCCAGCGCATGTTTTTGGGCGCGCTGGCGCAAACGGCCGGCTGCATCAACGCGCTCGACGTGGGCGAAGCCGACGCCGACTGGGTGCTGCGCTTCATGAATTACGCGCCGCCTGCCCCGCTGCAAGGCGACACCCGCAGCACAACGATGGAACAGTTATACGAGCAATACCGCAAATCGCGCTGAAGGCCGCCACAAATAAATAGTACGGGCGTGCTTTTCATCGGCTAGAATAAGGCTACCAATTCCAGGGAGAAGCTTGTGTTCGAAGAAATGATGGGGACCAAACCGGTATCGGAGCGCCAGCGCTTCGACGTGGACGCGCTCGACGCGTACATGCGCCAGCACGTGGAGGGTTATCCGGGCAGCCCGGCAAGTGCGATAAGTGTGGAGCAGTTCAAGGGCGGCCAGTCCAACCCGACCTTCAAAATTACGGCAGGCGGCCAGCATTACGTGCTGCGCACCAAGCCCGGCCCGGCCGCCAAGCTGTTGCCCTCGGCCCACGCCATCGACCGCGAGTTCAAGGTCATGGACGCGCTCAACAAGGCTGGCTTTCCCGCTCCGCGCCAATACGCGCTCTGCCTGGATGAAACAGTCATCGGGCGCGCCTTTTACGTGATGGAATTCATCGACGGGCGCGTGCTGTGGGACCAATCGCTGCCCGGCATGACGCCGGCCGAGCGCGCTGCCATCTATGATGAAATGAACCGCGTGATCGCCCGGCTGCACACCACCGACTACCAGGCCATCGGCCTGGGCGACTTTGGCAAACCCGGCAATTATTTCTCGCGCCAGATCGAACGCTGGACGCGCCAGTACCAGGCCTCGGCCACGGAAACCATCGACGCGATGGACCAGTTGATTGCCTGGCTGCCCCAGCATATTCCAGCGGGCGACGACACGGCTATCGTGCACGGGGACTTTCGCCTCGACAACATGATCTTCCACCCCACCGAGCCGCGCATTCTCGCCGTGCTGGACTGGGAATTGTCGACGCTGGGCCATCCGGCGGCCGATTTTTCTTACCATTGCATGAGCTGGCATATCGCGCCCGGCCAGTTCCGCGGCATTGCCGGGCTGGACCTGAAGGAAATGGGCATTCCCAGCCAGGAAGAATACATCGCCTCGTATTGCGCGCGCACCGGCAAGACGATCCGCATCGAAGACTTCAATTTCTACCTGGCTTATAACATGTTCCGGCTGGCCGGCATCATGCAGGGCATCATGAAACGCTATGTCGACGGCACCGCCTCCAGCGCCCAGGCGCTTGAGAACGGCAAGGCCGCGCGGCCGATGGCCGAACTGGGCTGGACATACGCGCAGCGCGCAATCTCACTTTCCAAGGATCAAGCATGAACTTCGACTATTCCGACCGCTGCAAGGAACTCCAGGGCCGCCTGCTGGCCTTCATGGACGAACACATCTATCCGAACGAAAAGATGTTTAAACAGGAAGTTGATCACAATGGCATTACCAAAGGTAATCGCTGGATCCCCACCGAGCTGATCGAACGCCTCAAACCATTGGCGCGCGAACAAGGCTTGTGGAATCTGTTCCTGCCCAAGTCGGCGCGCGCGCCGGAAGGCTTGTCCAACCTTGACTATGCGCCGCTGTGCGAAATCATGGGCCGCGTGGTGTGGGCGCCGGAAGTATTCAATTGCGCCGCGCCGGATACGGGCAATATGGAAACCATCGAGCGCTTCGGTACCGAAGAGCACAAGCAGCAGTGGCTCGAACCCTTGCTGCGCGGCGAAATGCGCTCGGCCTTTGCGATGACCGAGCCGGGCGTTGCCTCGTCCGACGCCACCAATATCGAGACGCGCATCGAGCGCGATGGCGACGACTACGTCATCAACGGCACCAAGTGGTGGATTTCCGGCGCGGGCGACCCGCGCTGCAAGATTTTTATCGTGATGGGCAAAACCGACCCGAGCGCGGCGCGCCATGCGCAGCAATCGATGATCCTGTGCGCGGCCGACACGCCGGGCATCACCATCGTGCGCCCGCTGCCCGTGTTCGGCTACGACGACGCTCCGCACGGGCATTGCGAAATCACCTTTGAGAATGTGCGGGTGCCGGCCTCGAACCTGCTGCTGGGCGAAGGGCGCGGTTTTGAAATCGCGCAGGGGCGCCTGGGGCCTGGCCGGATTCACCATTGCATGCGCGCCATTGGCGTGGCCGAGCGCGCGCTGGAATTGATGTGCGTGCGTCTGGGCAGCCGGGTCGCGTTTGGCAAAAAGATTTCGGACCAGAGCATCTGGCGCGAGCGCATCGCCGAGTCGCGCATCCAGATTGACACGGCGCGCTTGCTCACGCTCAAGACGGCTTCGCTGATGGATACCGTAGGCAACAAACACGCGCAAGCCGAGATCGCCATGATCAAGGTGCTGGCGCCGAATGTGGCGCAGCAGGTGCTGGACTGGGCGATCCAGGCGCATGGGGCCGCTGGCGTGTCGGACGAATTCCCGCTCGCTTACCAGTGGGCGGGCAATCGCACGCTGCGCCTGGCCGACGGTCCGGACGAGGTGCATCGCAATGCGATTGCCAAGCTGGAGCTGGCCAAGCATATAAAGCTTGGCGAAAGTTTGGCGTTGCCGGTGACGCGGTCGTAGAGCGCAAGGCGCGGGCGGCGCTTGGCGCAATGCGCCCTACCGTGCACGAGATGCCACGGTTGTCATGACATATGTCGGGGTGGCAAACTGTAGGGCGGAAAAGCGCGCAGCGCGCATTCCGCCAAGCGCCGCCTGCCCCTGCGCACCACAGCGCTTTCGTAAAGTACTACCAAGAAAGCTTGCTCTCGGCTACCATCAGGCATATGGTGCCGCTTCCGCGGCGCCGTGATGTGGCGGAGGCAGTACCGGTGCACTTAAAGCGACGTCATACCCAACCTTCGATCCGCGCCAAGACGGCCAAGCTGGTGCTTGCCGGCCTGGTGCCGTCCTTGATCGGCTTTGGCACCCTCGCCTTCGACTCGTTCCAGCGCGAACGGGCCAACCTGCTGCACGAAGCCGAGCGCATCGCGCAAGCCTTGCGCAGCGAACTCGAACGCGAGCTCGATACAACCGAGATCGCCGGGCGCGCGCTGGCAACTTCGCCCAGTCTGCAAACGGGCCAGCTCGATGCCTTCCGCGCCCATGCCCGCGCCATGCTCGATGCAGGCTTGCCGGCCAACGCTTTTGTGCTCAGCGACACCACCGGCCGGCCGCTGGCGCATACCGGCTTCGACCCTGGTGCCACCCTGCCGCCCAACCCGAACGCGGCCTCGATCGTGCGCGCCGCCGCCAGCGGCCTGGTCGCAACGTCCAACCTTGCCCACCTCGGGCCCGGCCAGCAATGGCTGCTCTCGATCGAAATACCGGTGCGCGTCGACGGCGCGGTGCGCTACGTGCTCTCGGCTCACATCGCGCCGGCGCGCCTGGGCACGCTGCTGCCCGCGCTGCACTTGCCCGCGCAGTGGTCGGCCGCCGTCTATGACGGCGCCAACGTCACCATCACGAACACCAGCACAAGCGCCGTCGGCGCGCCCGAGCATATCGGCACGCGGGCCAAACCGGCCCTGGCCGCCGCGCTGGCCAACGCCGATGCGGGCACGCTGGAACTGACCGCGCGCGATGGCCTGCCCGTGTTTTTGGTCTACACGCGCCTGCCGCAGCGGGGCTGGGTGGCGGCGATCGACGTGCCGCGCGCCGCCGCCAACGAAACGCTCAGAAATTCGCTGGCCAGCGTATTTCTGAGCGTTGGTGCGCTGCTGGTGATCGGCTTTGCCATGGCCTGGCGCATGGGTGCACGCATCGGGCGCTCGATGCGGGCGCTGAGGGAACCTGCCATCGCGCTCGGTCGCGGCGAACCGGTGCTCATTCCCGAGTTGGACATCCGCGAAGCGGCCGAAGTCGGTTCCGCGCTGCGCCACGTGGAGCAGGAACTGCTGCGCTTTCGCGCCGGGCTCGAAGACGGGGTGCGCGAGCGGACCGAGGAACTGGAAAACGCCAATGCGCTGATCGCCAACGTGTATGCGACGGCGCCCGCCGGCTTGGCCATGCTCGACACCGACCTGCGGGTGGTGATGGTCAACGACTACCTGGCCGCGATCAATAACCTTCCCGTGGCCGACCACATCGGCAAGACGCTGCCCGAACTGCTCGGCGAGCAGGGCGTGGAATACGAAAAGGCTTACCGCACGGTGCGCGACACCCAGACGGCGCTGCTGGCAATCGAGTCCCACGGTCAAGTGCCGTCCGAGCCGGGCGTCGAGCACCACTGGATCGTGAGCTACCATCCAATCTTTAACAAGGACCACAAGCTGGTGGGCGTGTCGGGCCTGGTGGTCGATGTGAGCGAACGAAAGCAGCTCTCCGACAAGCTGCGCGACGTCAGCGAGCAATTCCACGTGCTCTACGAAATGTCGGGCGACGCCCACATGCTGCTCACGCTCAACGATGGCTACGTGGGCGGCAACCGCGCCGCCGCCGTGCTGTTCGGCTGTACCGACGTGGTGCAGCTGATGACGCTCTCGCCGGCGGCCACCTCGCCCGAATTCCAGCCCGACGGGCGCCGCTCGGACGAGAAGGCCGAGCAGTTCATCCGCTACGCCCTCGAGCGCGGCAGCCACCAGTTCGAGTGGCTGCACCAGCGCATCGACGGTTCGCTGTTTCATGCCGATATCCTGCTTACCAGCCTGAACGCGGGCGGCAAGGGCGTGATCCAGGCCACGGTACGGGACATCAGCGAGCGCATCGCCGGCGAAGCGCGTTTGCAGTCCCTTAACGAGCAGCTGGCGCACGCGCTGGACCGGGCCGAAAGGGCCAGCAGCGCGAAAAGTGAATTCTTGGCCAACATGAGTCACGAGATTCGCACCCCGATGAACGCCATCATGGGTCTGGCGCGCCTGCTCGAAGAGTCGCCGCTGGCGCGCCGCGAGCGCAGCTATGTGGCCAAGATCAAGATGTCGACCCGCTCGCTGCTGGGCATCCTGAACGATGTACTCGATTTTTCCAAGATCGAGGCTGGCCAGCTGATGCTCGAATACACCTCGTTCCGGCTCGACCAGGTACTTGACAGCATTTCCGTGCTGCTAGCCCCGAGCGCCGCCAACAAGGGCCTGGAACTGGTGTTCGCCGTGGCGCCGGACGTGCCCCTGCAGTTGACGGGCGACCCAATGCGGCTCGAGCAGGTGCTGCTCAACCTGGTCAGCAACGCCATCAAGTTTACCGGACAGGGCGAGGTGGTGTTGACGATCCGCGCCGCCGGCGCCGTGGCCGACGACCATATCACGCTCGCCTTTTCGGTGCGCGACACCGGCATCGGGATTGCGAGCGAACACCAGGGGCACATGTTCGCCGCTTTTTCCCAGGCCGACAGCTCGACCAGCCGCAAATACGGCGGCACCGGCCTGGGTTTGGCCATCTGCCGCCGCCTGGTTGCCCTGATGGGCGGGGTCATCGGCGTTACCAGCGAACCTGGCAAGGGCGCCGAGTTCTTTTTCGAGTCGACTTTCGGCGCGCCGGTCGGGGCGCCCTTGGCCGCCCTGCCGGACCTGCCCGGCCTGGCCGAACGCTGGCTGCTGGTGGTTGACGACAACGCCAGCGCGCGCGCGGCGCTCGCGGCCCAGTGCACCGCCTTCGGCTGGCATGTCGACACCGCCGCCGACGGCCACCAGGCGCTCGCGATGCTGCGCGCGGCCAATGGGCCGCAGCGGCACTACGACTTCATGCTGATTGACGCGGCCATGCCGGAACTGGACGGCATTTCAGTGCTGACCCATGCGCGCGCCGAGCGCGGCGTGGAACTGCCGCGCACCGCGCTGATGGTGGCCGAGCCCACGCGCGAACAGCTGGCGATGCTGTCGGAAGACTTGAAACTGGACGCCACGCTGTTCAAGCCGGTTACCCGCGAAGCGCTGATCGCGGCCCTGGTCGAACTGCACACCGGCCGGGCGCAGGGGGCGCCCGGCCAGGCGCAGGCGCTGGCCGGACGCCTGGCCGGCATCTACGTGCTGCTGGTCGAAGACAACCAGCTCAACCAGGAAGTGGCCAACTACCTGCTGCTGCACGCCGGCGCGGCGGTCGATATTGCGGGCGATGGCCGGGTCGCAGTGGAGATGCTCAGCGCCACGCCCACCCGCTATGATGCGGTGCTGATGGATATCCAGATGCCGGTGATGAACGGCTACGAGGCGACCGAGGCGATCCGCAAGATGGGCATGGCCGACCTGCCGATCATTGCCATGACGGCCAACGTGATGGAAGACGACCGCGCGCGTGCCATGCAGGCCGGCATGAACGCGCACATCTCCAAGCCGATCGACGTCGACAGCTTGATCGAGACGGTGGTGCGGGTGACCGGCGGCGCTCCCGAGGCACCGGGCGCACCGGTGCGCACCGGCTACCACGGCACCGACCATGCCACGCCGCTGCCGGCCAGCATTCCGGGCATCGATCTGCGCTCCACGCTGCCCCGTTTCGGCGGCAACTTTGGCAATTTTGTCACCTTGTTCAAGCGATTCGAGCGTTCCCAGGGCGGCACGCTGGCCGAGGTGCGCCAGCTGCTGCGCGCGGGCGAGCGTGAAGCGCCGGTCGCGCTGGTGCACCGGCTGCGCGGTGTGGCTGCCAACCTTGGCGCGGCCGACTTTGCGGCCTTGGCGCTCGACTTTGAACACGCACTGCGCAGCGGCGGCATGGCCGACCTGATCGAGCGGCTCGATGTGCTCGACGGCGAATTGGCCAGGCTGATGGCGGCCGCGCGCCAGCTCGACATGCCGCGCGGCGTTGAAACGGCCGCGCCGAAGGGCGATGGGCGCGCGCTGCACAGCAGACTGGCGGATCTGCTCGGATTACTTCAAAATAGCGACCTGAAGGCCATGGCCGAGTTTGAAGCGCTGCGCGCCGAGTTGGCCGCCGTGACCGCGCCGGACGAGATGGCGTCCTTGGCAGAGTCGGTCGCCACACTGGCCTTCCCCGGCGCGGCGGAGCAGATCCGGGAACTAATGAATAGAAAAGGTACGCCATGAGCTGGAACGATATCGCACAAAAGGGGCGCGTCCTGATCGTGGACGACGCGATGGAAAACATCCAGATTCTGCACCATGCGCTGCAAGATGAGTACGATGTGCTGTTTGCCATGAACGGCGCCAAGGCGCTGCTTATCGCCCAGAACCAGTTGCCCGACCTGATCTTGCTTGACGCCGTGATGCCCGACATGGACGGCTACGCGGTGTGCGCGGCGCTGCGCGCGTCGGCCGTCACGCGCGACATTCCCATCATTTTCGTCACCGCCCTCAAGACCCCCGAAGACGAAACACGCGCGCTCGACGCCGGCGCGGCGGACTTCATCAGCAAACCGGTCAACGCGGCGGTGGTGCGCGCACGCGTGCGCACCCAGCTCACCGTCAAGCGCCAGAGCGACGTACTGCGCGCACTGACGCTCACCGACGGCCTGACGGGCGTATCGAACCGGCGCGCCTTTGATGAAAAGCTGCAGGGCGAATGGCGCCGCTGCGCGCGCGCGCGCATGTCGATTGCCTTGATTTTGGTCGACATCGACCATTTCAAGCTGTTCAATGACCACTACGGCCACCAGGCCGGCGACGCCTGCCTGCAGCAGGTGGGCGCGGCCATGCGGCGCGCGGCGATGCGCCCGCAAGACATGGTGGCGCGCTACGGTGGCGAAGAGTTTGCCGTCTTGCTGCCGCAGGAAGACCTGGCCGGCGCTGAAGCGGTGGCGCGCAGGGTGCTCGAGGAAATCGCCGCACTGAACATCGCCCATGAACATTCGTCGGGCTGCCGGCAACTGACGGTCAGCATGGGCGTGGCAAGCGAGATGCCGAGCGAACTGACTGATCCGGGCCAACTGATCAAGGCGGCTGACGCGCTGCTGTACGAAGCCAAGGCGCGGGGGCGCAACCGCTATCTGACGGGCGCCAAGGGCTGAAGAAGTGTGCGCGTCTGCCTGCGCCTCTTTATGTCTCCCTGCCTGGCTGCCTGCAACGCAGGCACGTCCGGAACCAGCCATGCATATGCAAGCTTAGCTTGTATTTCGACTGAGTAATTTCGCCGCCTGCTCCCGAAAAAGAGCGTTTCGTCGCAAATTGCGCCCGCTACCTCTTGTGTTTACGTACCATCCAAATTGACAACACTTCAATCCCTGGAAGGCGCTAACCCATGACAACAGACCTGAACAAGCCGCTCGCGCCCGTCGCCGGCACCGAGCGCATCGCCGCGCTCGACGTCGTGCGCGGCTTCGCGCTGATTGGCATCCTCTTGATGAACATCGAGTTTTTCAACCGCGCCACCACCGACATCGGCAGCGGCATGCAGCAAGGCTTGTCGGGCGCTAACTTGTGGTTCAGCTACTTTGTCCAGTATTTCGTCGTTGGCAAGTTCTGGACCATGTTCTCGCTGCTGTTCGGCATGGGCTTTGGCGTGATGCTGATGCGGGCCGAAACGGCGCAGCGCAACTTCATCGTTCCCTATCTGCGCCGGATCGCCGCGTTGGCCACCTTTGGCGCGCTGCACCATATTTTTCTGTGGAGCGGCGACATCCTGTTCAGCTATGCGGTGGCGGCCAGCGCCCTGTTGATCGTGCTGTACGGGCGCGCGCTGTTCATTTTCCTCAGCATCCCCGTATTGATCGGCGTGGGTTTTATCCCCGGCCTGGACTGGGCTTACGGCGTTGCTGGCGGTGTTGCCTTCTTCGGTTTTACGGCCTGGCTTCTGCGCAGCCCGGACCAGATTCGCATGTTTGGCAAGAACGTACCGATTTTTAAGATCGTCGTCGGCCTGATCATGGTCGTCTCGGTCGCGGCCCTCTTGGTCGGCTTGCTGGTTCCATCGTTGCCGCGCGAAGCCAAATTTGGCCTGTCGATCTCCGGCTTCGCCTTCCTGGT
This sequence comes from Massilia sp. TSP1-1-2, assembly GCF_049896185.1. Taxonomy (NCBI): domain Bacteria; kingdom Pseudomonadati; phylum Pseudomonadota; class Betaproteobacteria; order Burkholderiales; family Oxalobacteraceae; genus Massilia; species Massilia sp. TSP1-1-2. The sequence continues at coordinate 46,265 of NZ_JAFCTU010000015.1, read as the reverse complement.
GCTGGGCATCTTGATGGCACGCTTTCACAACCCCGTCCAAGCGCGTCCATGGCGCATCGGCGTCGGCGTGTACGCATTCAGCTTTTTCATGATGGCGGCAATCGGCGCGACCCAGTATTACTTTCCCAACCCGGACGACGCAGTGATTGCCAAAATGAGCGCGGCGGGGACCGCGCCCGTCGCTGCTCCGGCAGCTGCCACCACCGTGTCCACGCCAGCTCCCGCCGTCAAAGGCGCCGTCAAAGGCGCCGTCGCCGCCAAAAAGCCGCAAACTGACGCCGAGCGCATTGCCGAGCGGCGCCAGAAGCGAGACGAACGCCTGGCCGAGCGCAAGACCAAGATGGACACCGAAATCAAGGTACTGACCAAGGGCAGCTGGGCTGACGGCGTCAAGATGCGCGCCGCGCAGTTTGTCGAGCACGCACCCAACGAAGTCGGTTTCGCCACCGTGCTGATCGGCATGTTCCTGCTGGGCCTGTGGTTTGTCCGCTCGGGCGTGATGGCCAATACCCGCGCGCACCTGCCGCTGTTTCGCAATCTGGCGCTGTTTGCGCTGCCGTTCGGCGTGGGCCTGGGCCTGATCGGTTCGCAAATTACCACCCACGCCACGCCCGGTACGCCGAACGGTTACCAGTTTGCCTCTGGCCTGCTGATGCTGGGCAACCTGCCAGCCTGCCTGGGCTATGTCAGCGTGATTGTGCTCATGCTCAACAGCGGCCTGTTCGCCGGCATCAAGGTGCTCGCCCCGTTTGGCCGCATGGCCTTGACCAATTACCTGACCCACAGCCTGGTCTTTTCGACGCTCTTCTACGGTTATGGACTTGGCCTGTTCGGCCTCGAACGCATCGGCCAGCTGGGCTGTGTGATCGCCATGGTGGTGGTGCAAGTGCCGCTGAGCCACCTGTGGCTCAAGCACTTCCGCTACGGTCCGATGGAGTGGCTGTGGCGCGCGATCACCTACTGGCAAATCCCTGCCATGCGCGTCAGGCCGGCCAGCAGCCAAGGCCCCGCGCTTCAGGTGGCCTGATTCAAACTGGGGCGGACCGGCTGGTCCGCCCTCTTGCCTTGCCGATTAAAAACGCGCCGCGCCGCAAAATCATTTGCTGTGCGGCGCTGTCATTACGTACTATGCAAGCTCATAAAAATATACGCAAAGGGGCAACCTTGGCCACATCTGTCGACACCCACCCGTCCATGCTGCTGGCCCCGCTGGAACGCGGCGAGCGCATTGCCGCACTGGACGTCGTGCGCGGGTTTGCCCTGATCGGCATTTTGCTGATGAACATAGAATTTTTCAACCGGCCCACGTCCGACATCGGTAGCGGCATCCCGACCGGACTTTCCGGGGCCAACCTGGTTTTCAGCTTGTTTGTCCAATATTTTGTCATCGGCAAATTCTGGACCATGTTTTCGCTGTTGTTCGGCATGGGCTTTGGCGTCATGCTGACCCGCGCCGAAACGGCCGGGCGCAATTTCCTTGTGCCGTATTTGCGCAGGATCACGGCGCTGGCCGTGTTCGGCGCCCTGCACGGCATCCTGGTGTGGAGCGGCGATATCCTGTTCAGCTACTCGGTCGCAGCACTCTGCCTGCTCGTTGTGCTGTTTGGGCGCGGCAAGTTCATCGTGCTCGCCATTGCGCTGCTGGGGGCCGCCGGCCTGCTTCTGAAACTGACGTGGACCTATCAGATCGCCGGCTGCCTGGCCTACTTCGGCTGGATGGCCTGGTACCTGCGCTGCCCCCAGCACATTGACGTGTCCAAGCGCAGCGTTCCGGTTTTCAAGATCGTCACGCGCCTAAACATGATGGCCGCGGCTGCGGCCATTGCGGCCGGCTTTCTGATTCCTGGCCTGCCGCGCGAAGCGAAGGTCATGATGCCTATCGTGGGCAGCATGGTGCTGCTGCTTAGCCTGTTGATGATACGCTACCACGCGCCGGTGGCGGCCCGGCCGTGGCGGATCGGCGTTGCCATGTACGTGTTCAGCTGCCTGATGCTGATCGGCTTTGGCGCCGGCCAGTATTATTTTCCGGAACCGGTGGCCGCCGGCGCCCCAAGCCCCGCCGCCGCCCTGCGCAGCGCGGAGCGCGCCAAGGCGATCACCGAACACAAGGCGGAAATGGCGGGCGAGGTGGCCGTGCTGACCAAGGGCAGCTATGCCGACGCCGTGGCCATGCGCAGCACACGCTTTATCGCCCATGCGCCGGGCCAGTTCGGCTTTTCAACCATTATCGTGTGCATGTTCCTGCTCGGCTTGTGGTTTGTCCGTTCCGGCGTGATCGCCAATGCCGGCGCGCACTTGCCGCTGTTTCGCAAGCTGGCCCTGTTCGGCTTGCCGCTTGGAATAGGGCTGGGCCTGCTGGGCGCGACTATCGCCGTGCGCGCCGTGCCGGGGACGCTGGACGGGCACATCCTGGCCACGGGTCTGCTGCGCCTTGGCAACCTGCCCGCTTGCTTGGGCTACGTGGGCCTGGTGGTCGTGATGCTGCACAGCCGCTCGCCGTTCGCGCGCATTGCCGTGCTGGCCCCGTTCGGCCGCATGGCGCTGACCAACTACCTGACCCACAGCGTGCTCTTCACGCTGGTCTTTTACGGCTACGGCCTGGGCTACTACGGCATTGAACGCAAGTGGCAACTGGCCTGTGTGGTGGCAATGCTTGCCTTGCAAATTCCGTTCAGCCACTGGTGGCTGTCGAGATGGCGCTACGGCCCCATGGAGTGGCTGTGGCGCGCGATCACTTACTGGCAGCTGCCCGCCATGCGCATTGCGAGCGCCGCCAACCTCCCCCTGCGCCCGGCCTGACCGTCGCGCCCGACCCAGCTTTGAAGAAAGAATACTGCATGGTTTCTCGCGTTCGCATTGTTGCCGCACTGGTTGCGGGCCTGTTCCTCCTGGACGCCTCGCAGGCACTGGCAGGCGCGCCCGCGCGCGCCATTGCGCTGCCGGGCCTGAAGCAAAACGCCAGCATCCTGGTAGACCGCTGGGGTGTCCCCCACCTGTATGCCGCCAGCGAAGACGACCTGTTTTTCGTCCAGGGCTTCAATGCGGCGCGCGACCGCCTGTTCCAGATCGACCTGTGGCGCCTGCGCGGCCTGGGGCAACTGGCATCGGTCTTTGGCCGCAGCTACGTGGACCAGGACCGGGCTGCGCGGCTGTTCCTGTACCGGGGCGACATGCAGCAGGAGTGGCACGCCTACGGCGACGGCGCCGAAGCGGTGACGGGCCGTTTTGTGGCCGGCATCAACGCCTATATAGACTACCTGGCCGCGCATCCCGCGCAGATGCCGTTCGAGTTTCGCCGGCTTGGCTATACGCCTTCCAAATGGTCGGCGGCCGACGTGGTGCGCATCCGCAGCCACGGCTTGACGCGCAACCTGCTCGCGGAAGTGGCGCGCGCGAACACGGTGTGCAAGTCGGGCCTGGCTGCCGACCAGATTCGCTACGGCTTGACACCGGCCTGGGTCACCAAGGTGCCGCAGGGCCTGGACCCGTGCCTGCCGCCCAAGCTCTTGGACGTGTTTACGCTGGCCACTCAGGCGGTCGTCGTCGGCGATGTGGCGCCGTCCGCGCCGCTGGCCGCCTTGACGGCGAGCGCGCCAGACCAGGACGCGTCCATGGAAGGCAGCAACAACTGGGTGATAGCGCCCCGGCGCACCACGACCGGACGCGCGATCCTGGCCAATGACCCGCACCGCGCCTACTCGGCGCCGTCGCTGCGCTATATTGCGCATTTGTCGGCGCCGGGACTGGACGTGATCGGTGCGGGCGAGCCGGCGCTGCCGGGTATTTCGATCGGCCACAACGGCAAAATCGCCTTTGGCCTGACCATTTTCAGCATCGACCAGGAAGACCTGTACGTGTACGAGCTCAATCCGGCCGACGCCAGGCAATACCGATACCGCGGCGCCTGGGAGAACATGCAGACGGTGCGCGAAACGATCGCGGTGCGCGGCCAGGCGCCGGTGACCGTGGAGCTCAATTTCACGCGCCACGGCCCGCTGATTTTCTCGGAGCCGGACAAGCGGCGCGCCTTTGCGGTGCGCACCGGCTGGATGGCGCCCGGCATGGCGCCCTACTTCGGCAGCATCGACTACATGCGCGCGCGCGACTTTGCCCAATTTCGGCGCGCCATGAAGCACTGGGGCGCGCCGACCGAAAACCAGGTGTATGCCGACACCGACGGCAATATCGGCTGGGTGGCCGGCGGCCTGGTGCCGATTCGCCCCAACTGGGACGGCCTGATGCCCGTGCCCGGCGACGGGCGCTACGAGTGGGCCGGCTATTTGTCCGGCGACAAGCTGCCGTTTTCGTACAATCCCAAGGCCGGCTGGTTCGCCTCGGCCAACGAAATGAACATCCCCGCCGCGTTCCCGTACAAGGAACGCAAACTCGGTTTCGAGTGGCCGCACAATGGCCGCTACACGCGTTTGCAGGAGCAGCTATCGCGCAGCGGCAAGAGCGGCATTGAAGACGCGATGCGGCTGCAAAACGATGTGTATTCGGTGCCGGCGCGGCGCATGGTGGCGTTGCTCAAGCCGCTGGTGACGATGGATGCGCGCGGCGCCGCGGCACTGCGCCTGCTCAAGGACTGGGACTACCAGGAACGGCGCGATTCGGGCGCGGCGGCGCTGTACGAGGTGTGGTGGTCGCGCTATCTGGGCGGCGCCTTCACGCACGCCGTGCTGGGCGCAAAAGACGCGGCCAGCGTGCCCGCGCCGGACCCCACGGTACTGATCGATACCCTTGAGCGCCCGGGCTCGCGCCTGGGCAAGGATGGCGCGGCGGTGCGCGACCAGGTGCTGCTGGGCAGCCTGGTGGCGGCGTATGCGGACATGGAACGGATGCAGGGACCGGATGCGGCGGCGTGGCAATGGGGGCGGCTGCACACCCTGTATCCCATGCACGCGCTGGGCGCCGGCGCCGACCAGGCGCTGCGCGCGAAGCTCAATGTGGGGCCGATTGCCGTGCAGGGCGGCGCCTACACGGTGAACCAGTCGAGCTATCGCAACACGGACTTTGTGCAGAACAACGGGCCGTCGTTCCGGGTGGTGGTTGATGTGGGCAACTGGGACAATTCGCGCGCGATGAACATGCCGGGCCAGTCGGGCGACCCGGAGAGCGCGCATTACCGCGATCTGGCACCCAAGTGGGCCGGCGGGGAGTATTTTCCGCTGCTTTATTCAAGAGCGGCGGTGGAGGCGGCTGCGGAGTTGAGGATTGATTTGGTGCCGGGACGGTAGCGCTGGGGGTTGAATGCAGCCCGGAAAAGCGCACCGGGAGCTGCGCCTCCGCTACATCGTCCCCGCGCACGCGGCGGTGCGAGGACGATGTGGCTTTTATCGCCTACGGATAGCGCCGCATGATGAGTTCGGCGACGCACACGGGCTTGGCGTCGCCTTCGCGCTCCATCAGCACGCTCCATTCGAGCTGGGCGCCTTCCTGAAGCTGGTCGATCTTCAACAGCGTCAGGCGCGCGCGCACTCTGCTGCCCACCGGCACTGGTGCGGGAAAGCGCACCTTGTTCAAACCATAGTTGACGACCATCTTCGCGTCCGTCATGCGCAGCGATTGCTCAAACAGGCTCGATAACAACGACAGCGTCAGAAACCCATGCGCAACCGGCGTCTTGAACGGCGACTCGCGCACGCAGCGTTCGGGATCGACATGGATCCACTGGTGGTCGTCGGTCGCGTCGGCGAACATGGCGATGCACTGCTGGGTAATTTCCACCCACGGCGAAAGCGCCACTTCCTGCCCCACGAGCGCGCGCATCTCGTCGAGCGTTGCGAATTCACGCATCAGGCGCTCCCGCCGGGCGGCGCCCGAACATACCCATGCCTTCGACCGTGCAGACCAGTTCCCCGTGCTGGTTCAGCGCGCGCCAGATCGACCAGACCACGCCGCGGTCCGGCTTGGAGCTCGAGGCCTTGACGGCGGTGGTCAGGTAGCTAACGGTGAGCGTGTCGCCGGCGCGCACCGGCAACAGCCAGCGTACCTTGTCCAGCCCGGGCGAGCCCATGCTCGACGAGGCCGCCATCAGACCGTCGACCACCATGCGCATCATCATGCTGCAGGTGTGCCAGCCGCTGGCGATGACGGCGCCGTACATCGATGCGGCGGCGGCGTCTCGGTCGACATGGAAGGGCTGCGGATCGAACGCGCTGGCAAAGGCGATGATCTCCTCCTCGGTCACGGTGCGTGAACCGAGGGCGATCTCCTGGCCGGCGTAAAAGTCTTCGAAATACCAGTTCACGGTTCGCCATCCGTGGCAAAACCCGGCTGCGCAATAAAACGCTGCAGGTGGTGGTCGCAGTCGCCCAGCGTCAGTTCGATCATGGTCAGGCGCTTGAAGTGGTGCGCGGCCATGACTTCGTTGGTCACGCCCATGCCGCCATGCAGCTGGACCGCCTGCTGGCCGACGAACTTGAGCGCCTGCCCGACGCGAAACTTGGCGGCCGAAACGGTGCGGCGGCGCTCGGCGGCGTCGCCCGACGCCATCTTGACGGCGGCCAGGATCGCCATCGAACGGGCTTGTTCGAGGTGGATATACATGTCGGCCATGCGGTGCTGCAGCGCCTGGAATTTGCCGATCGGCGCGCCGAACTGGGTGCGCGTCTTGAGGTAGTCGAGCGTGGCGGCGAAGATCGCCTCCATGGCGCCCAGCGCTTCGGCGCACAACAGCGCAGCGCCATAGTCGGCCGTGTGTTCCAGCGTGTCCCAGGCCGCGCCCTCGGTGCCCACTAGCGCCGCAGCCGGCAACTGCACGTTGGTGAACGTGATATTGGCCGCGCGCAGGCCGTCCAGCGTGCGAAAGTCGGTGATGGCAACGCCTGCGGTGGACGATGGCACCTCGAATAGCGAGATGCCCGCCGTGTCGCGCTGCGCGCCGCTGCTGCGCGCCGATACGAGCAGGCTGCACGCCTGCGCGCCGTGCAGCACGATGCTCTTCGTGCCGTTGATGACGTAGGCGCCATCTTGCGCCGTGGCCGTGGTGGCGATGTCGGCCAGGTCGTAGCGCGACTGTTTTTCAGTAAACGCGCACGCCAGTTTCAGTGCGCCGACGGCGACTTGTTCGAGCAGTTGCGGATGGCCCCCGCCAGTCTTGAGCGCTTCGGCGCCCATGACCGTGGCCAGGTAGGGCTCGACCACCAGGCCCCGTCCCAGCTCCTGCATCACGACCAGCATGTCGAGCGCGCTGCCGTTGAAGCCGCCCTGTTCCTCGGGCACCGGCAAGGCCGTCATGCCCAGTTCGACCAAGGTAGCCCAGGCCGCGTCGGACACGCCGGACGGCGAGTGCACGATCTTGCGGCGCGCGTCGAAACTGTAGTCCTTGGTGACCCAGCGCTTGAGCGCGTCGGCAAAAGCCAGCTGCTCTTCTTTGAAGTTGAAATCCATTCAGTACCTCACAGGCCCAGGATCATCTGGGTGATGATGTTGCGTTGAATTTCGTTGGAGCCGCCGTAGATGGAGGTCTTGCGAAAATTGAAGTAGTAGCCGGCCAGGGGCGCCGCGTCGTCGTCGCCGGCCGCGCTATGCTCAGTGTCCGATTCGAGGTAGGCCGGGTCGAAGGCGAGCGCCATCGGCCCTGCCGCCTCGACCATCAGTTCGGTCAGCGTCTGCTGGATCTCGGTGCCGCGCACCTTGAGCACCGACGCTTCCGGTCCCGGCGCCTTGTGTTCCTGCGCCAGCACGCGCAGCACCGTCATCTCGAGCGCCATCAGTTCGATTTCAAGCGTGGCCACCTTGGCCGCGAAGTACGAGTCCTGCAGCAGCGGCTTGCCGTTCTTGGCCTGGGCCGACGCGTAGCGCTTGACGAAGGCCAGCTCGCGCTTGGAACGCCCGACCGCGGCAATGCCGGTGCGCTCGTGGCCGAGCAGGTACTTGGCGTAGGTCCAGCCGCGGTTTTCCTGGCCGATCAGGTTTGCCGCCGGCACGCGCACATTGTCGAAAAAGACTTCGTTGACCTCGTGGTCTTCGTCGAGCATCAGGATCGGGCGCACCGTCACGCCAGGCGTGTGCATGTCGATCAGCAGGAAGGAGATGCCCTCCTGCTTGCGCACGCCGCTGTCGGTGCGCACCAGGCAAAAGATCATGTCGGCGTGCTGGGCCAGCGTGGTCCAGGTTTTTTGTCCGTTGACGATGTAATGGTCGCCGTCGCGCACGGCGGTGGTCTTGAGGGAAGCAAGGTCGGAGCCGGCGCCCGGTTCCGAGTAGCCCTGGCACCACCAGTCTTGGCACGACAAAATGCGCGGCAGGAAGTGGGCTTTTTGCGCGTCGCTGCCAAAGGCCATGATGACCGGCGCGACCATATTCACGCCGAATGGCAGGATGGGCGGCGTGCCGGCCCGGGCGCATTCTTCGTCGAACAGGTGACGCTGGACGGGGGACCAGCCGGGGCCGCCAAATTCAACGGGCCAGCCGGGTGCGACCCAGCCTTGCGCGGCCAGGATCTGATGCCAGCGTACATAGTCCGGTTTGGACAAGCGCAAATGCATGCGCACCTTGTGCTGCAGGTCGGCCGGCAAGCTAGCGTCGAGAAAGGCGCGCACCTGGTCGCGAAAGGCCAGATCCTCGCTCGTATAGTTCAGGTCCATTTACTCTCCTTGTTTTCGCCGCCAGAAAAAAGCACGACCGTTCACAGAATTGTACATGAAATCATTCCGCCTGCAAGCACCAATTCACCACCTCCCCCGGGGTGGAAGGACAGGCGAAAAAAAACCGCTCAGCTTGTGGCTGAGCGGCTTTCGGTGCGACCGGGTGGGTCGATTTACTTGTTGCGGCGGCGCGTCATGAAGCCAGCGCCCAGCAAGCCGGCCAGCATCAGCATGCCGGTCGCAGGCTCAGGTACTGCTGCCAGGGCTGCGGGGGCATTGGCGCTGTCGATGCCGTCAGCGCCCAGCACGATGGCTGGCATGTCGGTCGCGGCAGGCGCGGCGATACTCGCCTCGGGGGCGGCCTTGGCCGTTTCGGTGAAGGCTACCGGTGCCGCCGCAGCTTGCGCCGGAGCCGTCGCGCTCGCTGCTGCGACAGGCGCTGCTGAAAAACCTGAACCCGACTGCGAGAACAACATCATCGACGTCGAACCAATGTCGCCCATGCGCGACTGTGCGCTCCACGAGCCGCCAGGACCGGCCAGCGACGACTGGAACGCCATCACAGGCGCAGCCGAAGTGGCAGTAGCGAAAGCGAAAGCGGGCTGAACCGACGCGGCGGAAGCCTCCACCGTACCGGCGTTGGCGAATGACGCTGTAGCAAACAGCCCGGCAAAGATTATGTGGCGAACGATCATGAAACTCTCCTGAATATTGTTAGTGTTGGTAGCGCTGCATTTGAGTAACCATCCTAGCATCAGTAGAAAATAGACAATGTTCGATTGAAATTCAATTGTGCCAAGCAAAAAAAAGGGATCTCCCTATGAGGAGACCCCTTTTGCATTGCGACAATTTCAACAACACAACAACGGATGTGTGATATCCGCAACAAGTTTTTTAATCGGAAGCCTTGCTTGGCATGTAAGGCATCAGGCGCGTCGCGAGCCGGTTGTCGGTCTTGACCATCCCCACCGCGTCGCTCAGGATGTGCGCGGCCTCGGTCAGCATGACATCCTTGGCGTCCTTGGCCGCTTTTTCGGCCGCCAGTTCCGCTGCCAGATTGCGCTCGTCAGCCTGCAAACCGTCGTCCTGACGGCGCTTGGCCTTGGCCGCAGCAAGTACCTTGTTGCGCGCGGCATCGCCGGAAACAGCGGCAATCGCATTCTGGCGCTCTTCGCGCTGCTTGGCGCGCGCTTCCTGGGTGTCGCGCTCCTTGCGGCGCACCACTTCATTGAGCGACACCGAGTTTTCCTTGCGCAGCTTGCGCACTTCAGCCAGGTCTTCCTCGAGGTACTGGAAGTCACGGTCTTTGGCAATGCGCGCGTCATGGCGCTTTTGCAGCGGCGCGATCAGCTCTTTCAGGTCGCCCGACGGTACGTACGATGCCGGCTTGATCGCCACCCACGGCAAGGCATTGTCATAGCTGGACTCGCCGAAATTCTCGACGTCCGACAGCACCGGCAGCTTGATGTCGGGGCTGACGCCGCGCAGCTGCGTGGTGCCGCCGTTGATGCGGAAAAACTGGGCGATCGTCATCTTCAACTCGCCATACTTGGGTTTTTCGCCCGCTGGCGCATTGCGGTCAAAGTTGACCAGCGACTGCACGGTCCCCTTGCCAAAGCTGGACTCGCCGATGATGAGGCCGCGCCCGTAATCCTGGATCGCGGCGGCGAAGATTTCCGACGCCGAAGCCGAGCCGCGGTTGATCAGCACGCCGACCGGACCGTCCCACGCCAAGCCCGGAACCACGTCGTTCTCGACGCCCACGCTGCCGTCTGCCGAACGCTGCATCACGACCGGGCCCTTGTCGATGAACAGGCCGGTCAATTCGACGGCTTCGGACAGCGAACCGCCGCCATTGTTGCGCAGGTCGATCAGCACGTTGTCAACCTTGGCCTTTTTAAGTTCGCCCAGGATGCGCGCTACGTCGCGCGTGGCGCTCTTGTAGTCCTTGTCGCCGCGGTGGCGCGCTTCGAAGTCGAGGTAGAAGGTGGGCAGCGAAATGACGCCGACGCGGCGCTTGACGGCGCCATCGGCCACTTCGATGATCGATTTTTTGGCGGCCTGCTCTTCCATGTTGATTTTCTTGCGCACCAGCGCCACGGTATTGTGCTTGCCGTCGGGGCCGGCATCAACCGGCAAGATGTCGAGCTTGACGGTGGAATCCTTGGCGCCGCGAATCAGCCCAACGACGTCGTCGATGCGCCAGCCGAGCACTTCCGTGAACGGGGTTTCGCCCTGCGCCACGCCCACAATCCGGTCGCCCACTTTCAGCTTGCCCGACAGGCCGGCCGGGCTGCCCGGCACGATTTCGCGGATGACGGTGTATTCGTCGCGCGACTGCAGCACCGCGCCAATGCCTTCGAGCGACAAGCGCATGGCGATGTCGAAGTTTTCAGCCGAGCGGGGACCGAGGTAATTGGTATGCGGATCGATCGAGGTGGCGTACGCGTTCATGAAGAGCTGGAACACGTCTTCGCTGTCGACCTTGCCCACGCGGGTGGCGTAGTTGTCGTAGCGCTTGTCGAGCGTCTCGCGGATGGCTTTTTCTTCCTTGCCCGCCAGTTTCAGGCGCAGCCAGTCATTCTTGACGCGCTTGCGCCACAGGTCGCGGATTTCATCTTCGGACTTGGGCCAGGCTGCCTTTTCCCGGTCGATCTGGAAACGCTCGTCGATGGTGAAGTCGAGCTTACCTTTGAGCAGTTCGCGCGCATAGGCAATGCGCTCGGCGAAACGTTGCTGGTAAGCGGAGTAGATCACGAACGGCAAGGTGATGTTTTCGTTGCGGATCGCGTCGTCGAGCTTGGTGCGGATAGGCGCGAACTGGTCAATGTCGCTTTGCAGGAAAAACAGCTTTTCGCCGTCAAGCGACTTGAAATAAGCGTCGAAAATCTTGGCCGACATGGCGTCGTCGAGCGGCGTGGCCTTGTAATGGCGTTTTTCAAACCACATGGACGCCAGCACGGCCGCCTGCGCCTGCGCGGGCGCGGCCCTTAACGGGGCGCCGGTGAATTTATCTGCTTGCGGCACGGCCGCTTGGGTGGTCATGGCAAACGCCAGCGCGACCATCAACATACACTTCTTCATTTGTTTCTCTCCAGGCGTGTTTCTCGTGGTATCCACTAGCGCTGATTCTATCAGCTTCGCCGATGGCGCAGAGCCAGCTTGCGCCAGCTTGCTTAAGACCAGCTTAGCTGGCCTGTGGGCAACTGGGCCAGGGACTTACAAACTAAAACAGTTGCGCGTGCCAATGCCAGGCCAGCCAGGCGCCAGGGACCAGGATGAACAGGCAGGGCCAGGAGCGCAGCGCGATGCGCCAGTCGATGATGGATGGCCAGAACGACAGGAACTGGGGCGCCAGCGCAAAGGCGATCGCCACATCGAGCAGGTGGAAAGACCAGCCCGCGCCGGTGCGCCACCACGCGACAGCCAGTGGAATGAGGATGATCAGCAGCGGCGCGAGCGCGGCCGGGGCGGCGTTGTACCAGCGTACGCGCTTGAGCGCCACGGAGCCGAGCTCCCAGTGCTTGCCCTTGCGGCGCGGAATGATGGTAACGGCGCCGGGACTGGCCCCGGTCACCAGGCCGACCGTGAAATGGGCCAATTCGTGGCAGGCGGTACCGGCCACCGTGAACAAGAAGAAAAAGGGATGCTTTGCAGCCAGAAAGCGAATGACGAGCGCCAACAGCGCCGATGGCAACAGGTACAGCAATATGTCGCCATGCTCGCAGGCAAAGGCAGGCGCGAGGGCGCGGCAGGTGGCGGAAAAGGCCATGGCCGCGCGTCAGGCTAGCCGGCGTAAAAGCAGCGGCCGCACGCCTGGCGATAGCTTTCGTTACCGCCGATGCTCACTTGTTCGCCTTCGCGAATGCGCTTGCCGTGCTCATCGATACGCACATTCATGGTCGCTTTTTTGCCGCAGGTGCAGATGTTTTTCAGTTCTTCGATGTCGTCGGCCAGGGCCAGCAGGTAGGCCGAGCCGGGGAAAGGATCGCCGCGAAAGTCGCTGCGCAGGCCGTAGCAAATGACCGGCACGCCCTTTACTTGGGCCAGCTGGTGCAGCTGCTGCACTTGCAGCGTGGTGAGGAACTGTGCTTCGTCGATCAGCAGACACGCCACTTTAGGGGCGTCTGCGAGGAAATCGGTGTCGGCGTCGAAAGTTTCAACCTCGCGCTGCGGTCCGAGGCGCGAGGTGACCTTGCCCACGCCGTAGCGGCTGTCGATGGCGGCGGTGAACAGGCGCACTTGCTGGCCCTGTTCTTCATAATTGTGCGCCACTTGCAGCATGGCCGTGGACTTGCCGGCGTTCATTGCCGAATATCTGAAATAAAGTTTTGCCACTGCGATGATCCTGAATGTCTCGAGGGCGGATTATAGCAAGCGGGCCGGCGCCGTCCGCCATATAGGAAAGCGACGACCGTCTCCCACATCGTCCTCGCGAACGAGGCTGCAGCAAAAAGAGTAGCAGTGCAGCAGAGCCACATCGTCCTCGCGTACGCGGGGACGATGTAAGGCAGCTCACTGCCCCGGGTGATATTTGCGCTCCAGGTTTTTTTCGATGTCCTCTTTGTAGAACAGCACATCCTTGAATTCGCCCCGGCTATACATCAGCGCCTGGTCGGCAAAATGGGGCGACGCCGGATTGCTGCTGTTCCCGCCCGCCAGAATGCTCTTGGCCCGCACGCGCGGCCCGAACTCCACCGCCGCCACGAAGCTGTTCCCCCGGTCGCCATAAATGCGCTTGGTCGTTTGCGGCGCCGACATCCCGAACGACGCCAGCGAACCCCATACCGCCGAAGGAAACGCCACCGGCAAACTCGGTTTGGCGTCGTCATACTGCTGGCGCACGTCGCCGCTGATGCGCTGGAAGCGGTTGATCTCGCCCCAGGGCGTTTGCCAGGTGCCAAAATCGGCCTCCAGCCTGGCGCTCGCGCGCGCAAGTGCCTGCAAGCGCTCCTGCGCCGTCAGGCGGTCGCGGATATAGTCGGCCACCGGCACTTCGCGCGCGCGGGCCGCCGCTGCACCGGCGGCGACCATCTGCTGCCCCCAATACACGGCCAGCGAGGTGGGCACGGACGTCACCGAATAGCGCAAGTCCCAGCCACGCAAGGCCGCAATTTGTCCGGCCAGCGACGCCTTGAGCGGGTCTTGCGCCGGCAAGGCGTCATAGGCCGCCAGCAGCGGGGGCAAAAGCGCCTCGAAGGCGGTCAGGTAATTGTCGTAGGCGGACGCGATCAGGCTGTCGAGCGTGACGTCGCTGGCCTGCCCGAGCACCCGCAGCGCATGCAGGCCACGCGCGTTTTCCGGCAGCGACCACATATAGTTGGGATAGTCCTGTTGGCGCGGGCTGCTGGCGCCCGCCGCGCGAAACGGCCAGTTGTTCGTATTTTGGATCCAGCCATTGGTCGGATTGAACAGCGTGATGGTGTCCTTGATGTCGTGCAGGCCGCGCCACTCGGTGGCCGGGTTGCTGCCGTCGACCGGGTGCTTCCAGTCGAAGGACGCTTCGCGCCGGGGCAGAAAATTGCCGTGAAAGTAAGCGATATTGCCGTCGGCGTCAGCGTAGACGGTGTTGTTCGACGAATTGGTCCGCAGCTGCATGGTCTGGTAAAAAGCCTGGTAGCTCCTGGCCTTGGTGCGCGAATAAGACTGCGTCAAGGCCTTGAGCGGCTCATTCATCATCTTGACGGCGACCCACTTGCCGTCTTGCGAGCGCACGATCGGGCCGTGATGACTGAAGTAGGCGGTCACGGTCTTGCTGGCCATGCCTGCTGGCGTTTTGTAAGGCAGCGTAATGGCGACCGCCTTCATTGCGCGTTCGCCCGCGCCGTACTTGTAGAAGACCTTGCCGTCCTTGTCGACGATAGTCTCAAGGTACTCGTCGATGACGTCGCCCCCGCCGGACGTATGCATCCAGCCCGCCTTGTCGTTAAAGCCCTGGTAGACAAAGAACTGGCCCCATGTCACGGCGCCGTACGCGTTCAAGCCTTGTTCGCTGACGACGTGCACTTCGGGCCGGAAGTAGAACGAGGTGTGCGGATTGATCAGCAGCAGCGCCCTGCCCGACTTGCTCAGTTTGGGTGCGATGGCAAAGCCGTTCGAGCCGCGCGGCTCGGCTTCGAAAGGGGCCGCGCGTGCGAGCTGCGGCTTCTTGCCGTAAAACGCTTCCAGGTCCTTGAGGTCGATCTCTTCGATGTCGCCGCCGATGCTGCCTTCGCTGAACGAAAGCGCCATCCATGGCTCGAAACGGGTGATCAGCTTCGGTTTGACGTCGGGGTGCGTCTGCAGGTAAAAATTGAGGCCGTCGGCCCACGCGTTCATCAGCTTCTTGAGCCATGCGGGGCTGGCCGCATATTGGGCTTTCATTGCGTCAGGGGTGATGTACATTTTCATGCGCAGGTCGCGCCAGATGGCCGCTTCGCCCTCCACTTCGGCCAGCCGGCCCAGGGCGTTGATGTAATTGAGTTCGACCCGGTTGAAATCATCCTCGGCCTGCGCGAACATCAGGCCAAAGACCGCGTCGGCGTCGGTTTTTCCGAACACGTGGGGGATGCCCCATTTGTCGCGCAGGATGGTGACGCGCTGCGCGCTGTCGGCCAAGCGGGCCTGCTCGGAAGCCGGCCGGGCATGCGCACCAGGCAGCGCCGTGGCCAATGCGCAAACAAACAAGGTCGATCCAAATAAGCCAGTTCGCAACATCGTGTCACCCCAGTAAACATGAAAATCACTTGGAAAAGGCGCCCAGCGCCTTCCGACCGCGCGCCGCCAACAACTAACTTCCCAGCTGCGCCTTGAGCGCCAGGTTCTCGGCGGTCAGCGTATCAACCTTTTCGCGCAGCGCCGCCACCTGGGCGCGCAGCTCGGTTTCGGCATCGACCGCCGGCTCCTTGGGCGCCCTGCTGCCCGCCTTTTGCTCGCGCACCTGCTTGGCCGCCTGCTGCAGCTCCTTGCGCCCGCCCGCCACGGCGGCATTTTGCACCGCTTCGGGCAGCGAGGCCACGCTGGCCGCCGCGTTGATGGAAATGGTCCCCGCCCTGACAGCTTCCACCAATTGCGGCGTGGCCGCTTTCTGGATCCGCTCGATCTGGCTGATGGTATTGCTCGACACGCGCGCGGCCTTGGCCACGTCTTCGCGCGTGTTCCATGGCGGCGACTCCGGCGCGGCGGCGGCTTCGCTTGCCGGTACGGCTTGGGGATCGGCGGCGCGCTGGGCCACGCGGGCGGCGACGATATCTTTTTTGCGCAGTGCGAGCACGCCGCGCTGGTAGTCCGAGACGCTGCGCCGCGCCAGGTGGTTGTCGATCATCCACAGCATCACGTCGTCGAGCGAGGCGAAGCTGGTGTTTTGCACGGTGCGAAAGGCGATGTTGTGCTTGCTGCAGATCTCGTAGCGGTTATGGCCGTCGATCAGGACCTCGCCCCACAGCACGAGCGCATCGCGGCAGCCTTCGGCCAGCAGGCTGCGTTCAAGCGCGGCGTATTCGTTGTGGGTCAGTGGATCGATGAAGGAACGCAGTTCCTCGTTGATGGTGATGTTCAATGCGTGTCCTTGTATGTACCGTGGCGCGCCGAGCTGCCGGCGCCGCCACGCATGCTACACGATTGACGCGGACGGGGAAAGTGGCCAGCATGCGCACCGATTGTGCTAAAATCTCGCGCGTTGCCCGGATGGTGAAACTGGTAGACACCCGAGACTTAAAATCTCGTGCTCGAAAGGGCGTACCGGTTCGATTCCGGTTCCGGGCACCAAGAACTTGATTCACATTGTTTCATACAGCATCGAAACCCGCCTCTCTCATAGGGAGCGCGGGTTTTTTGTTGTGCTACCTTGTTGCATGACGTAGTATCAAATATCACGTGTTTCTTGGTAGTTTTGTTGGTATCTCGAAGACGTGAAATCCACATACCAACAACAGGCTCGATATGGCACTGACCGCCACCGCCCTACTCCATGTAAAACACAGCGGCGCAAAGGCGGGCGATAAGCTCACCGATGGGCAAGGTCTGCACCTGCTGGTGACAGCCGCCGGCAAATACTGGCGTCTCAATTACCGCTTCAACGGCAAGCAGAAAACGCTGGCGCTGGGCGTCTACCCTGCGGTAACGCTCGCCAAGGCCCGCAAACGCCGCGACGAAGCCCGCGAACTGCTTGTCGATGGAATTGACCCCGGCCAAGCGAAAAATGACGCCAAGCTTGCCAAGGCCGAATCAGAGGCGAGCACGTTTGAGACTGTCGCCCGTTCATGGCTGAACAAGACGGCGGGAAATCGGGCCACCAGCACGCAGCAAAAGAACACTAGCTGGCTGGAAAAGAACGTATTCCCGTTCATTGGCAAGATGCCTATTTCGACCATCAAGCCGCGCGACGTGCTGGCCACGCTGCAAAAGATTGAGGCGCGCGGGGCCATCGAGTCGGCGCACAAGATCAAACAATTGTGCGGCCAGGTGTTCCGGGCCGCCGTCGCCAGTGGACTCGCTGACCGAGACGTGACCGCAGACTTGCGAGGCGCGCTATCGTCGATCCCAAAGGCGAACTTCGCTGCGATCACTGAGCCATTGCACGCTGGCGCGCTGCTGCGCTCCATCCATGCTTATACCGGCCATCCCTACGCCACAGCAGCGCTCAAGCTCTCGCCGTTGGTGTTTGTGCGACCGGGCGAACTTCGCAGCGCCGAATGGGCAGAAATAGACCTTGAGGCGGCGGAATGGCGTATTCCGGGCGTCAAAATGAAAATGGGCCAAGACCACCTTGTGCCACTTTCGACGCAGGCTGTAGACCTGCTGCGCGCCATGTACGGCATGACCGGGGACGGCAAGTATGTTTTCCCTAGCATTCGTACAAGCGACCGCTGTATGAGCGAGAACACCGTCAACGCCGCGCTACGCAGCATGGGCTACGCAAAGGAAGTGATGACCGGCCACGGCTTCCGCGCGATGGCGAGAACAATCATGGACGAGGTACTGGGCGAGCGCGTAGACCTGATCGAACACCAGCTCGCACACGCCGTCAAAGACCCAAATGGGAGGGCCTACAACCGCACCGCCCACTTGCCGGCACGTCGCAAAATGATGCAGCGTTGGTCCGACTACCTGGACAAGTTGCGGTGCGGCGCTGACGTGATTCCACTGCACGGCAACGCAGCATAGATTGACCGACTTACGCCAGCCCT
The DNA here is from genome assembly GCF_049896185.1 of Massilia sp. TSP1-1-2. Taxonomy (NCBI): domain Bacteria; kingdom Pseudomonadati; phylum Pseudomonadota; class Betaproteobacteria; order Burkholderiales; family Oxalobacteraceae; genus Massilia; species Massilia sp. TSP1-1-2. The sequence goes on along the minus strand of NZ_JAFCTU010000015.1, from coordinate 28,507 downwards.
AGGCTGATCCCCGAATACCCGCTTACCTGGCGGGTGGGCTGGCACCTATTTCACCAGGTACGCTGAGGAGCGTATGTGATACACGACTTTTTCGAACATTGCCACCTTCCCGATCGCACTAAATGGGAATCACCTTTCAAGAATTTTGAACTTGAGACTGAAACATTCGACAATTTGAGTGAGACATTCGGAACTCAAGTCCTCGAACTCATTGTAAGCACGAGGAACATTTGCGCTTATAGGCACTTATCGAAGGGCGGAACGGCGTCTGATTGGCGACAAACCTGCCTTAGCAATATGTATTACATTCGCTTGGCAAATTTTGCCCAACTTGCCTATGAGTTTGGGTGTAAAAAAGCAGAAATTGACACGATGCTACGACGAGATGTATCAAGCATTCAAGCATGGGAGTGCTACATCGATGCGATCGGCCAAACATTTTTTGACGAAGTATTCATCAAGGCGGAGCGTCTTCCTCGACAAGCGCAGCTACTGGGAATATGTGTTCTCCAAATTTTGGACGACACCCTTTCTGTGATCCGCAATGATGGATTTTGCATCAATACAGCCAATGCCCTCTTGCTGGCCAGTCGCATCCTTGGAGACGCGAAAAATATAGATAATGAAATTCAGCAAAATGAGTTCGAGCAAATTGTCGTGGATAGTACTGAGGAGTCATTAAACTACATGAGGGCAAAGGCAGGCGGAGATGCTCGCTCGGCAAAGATCAAAGCGTGCGAACAGGAGACCATTCGCCTATACAAACTCGGAAGATGGGGGAGTCTCCCAGAAGCAGCTCTCGCGATAACCCCGCAAGTCGTTGAATTTTCCAAGAACCATACAAAACTACAGCCATCGACCACTAGGCCGCTAAAGTGGATTCGCGCTTATGTCGCGTCGCTAAAAGGTCAGCCTTAGCTTTGCTAGAGTTAGCTTGAGCTAAGCACAGGTTAACCCGGTCCTAGGTAAAGCTGCATACATCTAACTTCAAAACAATCACGATTCAATCATTGCCTTACGGGGCGTCTTCAAGGATTGAATCATGTCACAGCAAGTTATCCGTATCGCCGAACTGGCAAGCACACCGGCTAAATCGGGCAAACTTCCCGTTAGTCCCGCAACCGTCTGGCGCTGGGTGCGCGAAGGCAAATTTCCAAAGCCATTTAAACTGGGCGAGTCTGTCACTGTATGGCATCTGGCCGAGGTCGAAGCCTTCATCACGCAACGGGCGGGGGGCGTCCAATGAGCGCCGCTACTTGCACCGTGCTCATGCGAAAATCAGCGCCACCAAGCACCAGCACGCTCGTTCATTTCTACATGGGCAAGCCGGTAACGGACTCGCTGACAATCGCGCAAGAGTTCGCCAGCCGTCATGACAACGTGCTGCAAAAGCTCGATGGCCTGATTGCGGACGGCACAGTAGGACGCCTAGATTTTAAGGAGTCCTCCTATGTGAACGAGCAGAACAAGAAGCAGCGAATGATCGAACTGACCGAGCGCGGCGCACTAATCGCCATGCCGTTTATCGGAGGCAGGAACTCGCGTGCCGGCCAGGTGCGGCTTGTCGATGCGTTCATCACCATGCGCGACGAATTGGCCAATGAAGCCGGCGACTGGGCCGACTCGCGTAAAAAGGTTTCGGCAGGCTACGCCATGATGTGCGAAACGGTACAAGAGGTGCGCGCTGACGATGGCAAGACCACCAGCGCGCACCACTATGCCAACGAAGCCAAGCTGGTTAACTGGGTACTGTTCGGGCGCTTCGAGGCCATCAACCGCGACCACATGGCGCAAGCCGACCTTGTAATGATGGACAAGGTAGAAGCGAAGAACGCCATCTGGATCGCGCGGGGGCGCACCTATGCCGAGCGCAAGGCGGCGCTACCGGCTTTCCTCGCCACGCTGCGCACGAGGCGCATCAGGGGCGCGCAATGACCGGCGGAATAGCGGGCGAGCCGTCCGACGAACGCGCCGCCGTGCTGGCCGACCTGCTGCGCGTCATGCCAGGCAACGGCAGCGAGATACAGCGCCATCGAATGCTGACCGCCATGCAGCAACTGGGCAGTGTCACCAGTTACGAGGGTTCGCGCTATCTCGACTGCTACGACCCACGGGCGCGCATTTATGAGCTACGGCTTGCGGGGTATCGCATCGACACCATCATGCGCGCCATGCCAACTGAAAGCGGCGTGCTGCACCAAGTCGGCGTGTACGTACTGGAAGGGACGGCCACCTACCCCTTACTGGATGGCCTTGACGATGCCGAGGTGCCAGCGTGACCGGTGCAATGCGTTTGGAGTGCGCCTATGGGCTGCTGGCGCGCTTCGCAGGTCACAACGTAGGGGTTGACCTTGCCATGATGGGTTTGGCCGTACTGTGGGGCGTGGATCGCTTCCTGTCGAACATGGCGGGCAACTAGATGACCCGCACAAAAGAACGCGCCTTGAAAGCGGCGAAGGAGGCGCGCGGCGGCGGCGGGTTCCTGCCATTTCGCACTGACGTGCTGCACAGCGAGGCGCTAAGAAATCTCTCGCCCTATGCCACCAAGCTGCTACTGGATTTGGCGAGCCAGTGGCAACTAGGCCGAAACGGCGACGCCAGCGCGGCGTTTGAAAAGGTAATGCGCGCGCGGGGCTGGCGCTCGAAGGCGACGCTGAACAAGGCGCTCAAGGAACTGCGCGATTCCGGTCTGATCGTGATGACGCGGCAAGGCTCGCTCCACCAGTGCAGCTTGTACGGCCTGGGCTGGCTGGCGATTGATGAGTGCGGCGGCAAACTCGACATGAAGGCGACCACGCGACCGCTGAACGGCTGGCTCGATCCGCCGAAGCCGCTTGAAAACAAAGCGCCCAGTACGCCACGTGTACCTACTGCGATGAAAAAGGGCGATCTAGGTACGCCACGTGTACTAGGCGCCTGAACAAACAAGCCGCTTAGGTACGCCAGGTGTACCTAAATGGCCTGTTTTGGGCCTTCGTCTGGTACGCCACGTGTACACCTCTATAGATTTACCATCTCCTACCGGAAGCAAGACACGAGGATGACAGCAAGCAAATGAAAGGCAGGAACATCATGACAAGCACGACCAAGCGTAAATCGCCCGCACCAGCGCCAGCGCCAGCGAAGGCCAATGTGCTGACCGTCACACAGGAGGAAGGAAAAAGCCAGGAACGCCAGAAAGCAGAACTTGGCCTATCGTCCACCGTCGCCAACGCCGTGACATCATCGAACTTCGCGCAGGGATCGTTTGGCGTGGTGGAGTTATCGGAGGCAGTCGGCGTGATGCGGGAAAAGATCGCCAGGGTGAAGGCCGGCGACTTGTCCGACGTGGAAGCGACATTGACCGCGCAGGCGGCGACGCTCGACACCGTGTTCAATGAGCTGGCGAGACGGGCCGCGCTGAACATGGGCGAGCACCTGAGCGCCACCGAAACCTATCTGCGGCTGGCCTTAAAAGCTCAGGCGCAATGCCGCGCCACGCTGGAGACGCTGGCCGAAGTGAAGTATCCCAAAGCGGCAACCTTCGTTCGCCAGCAAAACGTCGCATATCAGCAGCAGGTGAACAATGGCGACGATAATGCGACCATTACGCGCGCGGGCACGCGAGGGCGAGAGGGGGGCTAAAAAGTCTACGCGCCGCCTACCGGACACCGCTCCGTATCCTTCGTTCTATCGCTAACCCACAATATCCCCGCGTGCGTGCGCGTGCGGCAGTCCATCGAATCAATCAAACGAACTATTGGAGGCTCGCCATGGCGAACGGATGGACACAGGAGCGACGAGCACGGCAGGCCGCACTAATCCGCACCTGGAGGCCCTGGGAGTGCTCTACGGGGCCTAGAACGGCGGCAGGCAAGGCGCGCAGCAGTACGAATGCCGACAAGCCGGAATCGTTCAACAGGCGAACGCGGGAGTTGAAAAGAGAGGTTGCCGCGCTGCTGGCGCAGGCGAAGGAAATCGGGAGCATGTGTCGGTAGGACGACGTAGCAATCGCCAGCACGCCGTTACGCTAGAAAAGATGAGCGTGACAAAAAAAAGAGACACATTTTTTTCTGTTGGTATTTATGTTGGTACTTTCTTAAAAAAACACGATTTCTCACAGGTAAATGTAATTCCGGTTCCGGCACCACAGCTTGTAGGTTGATATTAATCAACTTGTACTTTAATGTTCATTAAGTACAAAAAACCCCATCTCTCAAATGAGACTGGGTGCATCTGGTCCTGTAACGTCCGTTGCGGCACGTTGCAATCCATCTTTTTTGCGTCCGTACTTGCGTCCATAGGCGATAAGTCATCAACCACATGGACGCAAAATGCCGAAATTAGCCAAACCGTTCACTGACGCTGCGCATCACCTGCCGCCATCATCATGAGCGATATTACGGCCATGAAAGTCTTCATCATTCTTACCTCGCTCCTTCATCAAGCGCTATCCCGATGCGTGGAACCTGAACCATTACGCAAAATTCGCCTGCCTGGCGCGGGACAAACCGAAAGCGCGCGAACTTATCGAACGCATTGGTAATGACATCGTTCCCGACGCATGGGAACCTGCATCGCTGGGTGTCAAGTGCATGCAATGGGCGACTCAGGCCCACTTCGCCGGGCGATGATCGCAGACCGCCAAATCCCTTCAATCCGCTCACTCCATGGTGACCGATGAATATGACTTCAGGCTGACCGAATTGGGTACTTCCGCCATCGACAAGATGCGCAGATGGGGAATGACCCGTTCGGACAGCATGCGCAGATGGCGGCGCAGGTCCGGTGTGCAAAGTAGTACCGGTAGCATATTGCTCTTCATCATTCTCTCCGCCTGCGTTGCGAGCCGGCCCAGCAGCAGTTCCGCGTATTTTGGCTCCACCACCAGCGTGGCGCCGGCGTCGACTTCGCGGATACTGTGCATCAGGCTGTCTTCAATGGCGGGATCGAGCGTCATCACATGCAATGCGGTCAACTCGCCCAGCAGCGACTGGCAAATGGACGGGCCAAGCTTCTGGCGCACCACTTCGGTCAGGTAGCCCAGGTCCTTGCTGTTGCGCCCGACATCGGCAAGCGTTTCCAGCACCAGTTCCAGGTTACGGATCGACACTTTTTCGCGCAGCAGGTTCTGCAATATTTTCTGGATGTCGCTGATCGATACAATCGTCGGCACCAGCTCTTCGACCAGGCCGCTCTGCTGGTCACGCACGCGCTGCAGCAGCCGGTCGGTCTCGGTGCGCGTGAGCAGCATTGCCGATTGCTGCTTGAGCACCTCGCTCACGTGCGTAATAAACACCGTGGTCGCGTCGACCAGCGTATAGCGCGACGCCCGGGCCAGGTCCTCTTCGCTCTTGTCGATCCAGATCGCCGGCAAGCCGTACGTGGGTTCCCGCGTCTCAATGCCCTTTATCGCGCGCGGCTCGCCGCCGGCATGGATGGCAAGGGTCCGATCAAGCATGATCTCGCCGCGCCCGGCCAGTACTCCGAACACGTGCAGCTCGTACGCATTGGCCCCCAGAGCCGGCGCATCGCGAAAGCGCACCCGTGGCAGCACCATGCCCGACTCGAGCGCGAACTGCCGGCGGATGGCGCTGATCCGTTCCATGAAAAGCGTCGTGTCACTGCTGACAAACGGGGCGAGGTTGACGCCTACCATCACCTCCACCGGCTCCACCTTCAGCAAGTCGTAGGGATTCTGCTCGCCGGCTGCGGTGGCCGTCACGTTCTTGCCTTCGGGCGCGGGCTGGTCTTCCCGCGCGCGGCGCTTGACAAGGTGGGCGGCCAGTAGCAGCGTGGCAACAATCGCCAGCACGGGCACGGCCGGTATGCCTGGCAGGAACAGCATGACCGACAGCGCGGCGGCGACGATATACATTGTTTTAGGGAACGAGGTGAGCTGACGCAATACCTCCGTGGACAGGTTGCCGTCAGACGCGGAACGGGTGACGATGATGCCGGTGCCGACCGCGATCACCAGTGCCGGGACCTGGGTCACTATGCCGTCGCCGACGGTCAGCAGCGTAAACGTCTTGAGCGCTTCATCCCAGCGCATACCCATTTGCATGACGCCAATGACGAGGCCACCAATAATATTGATCAGCAGGATAACGATGCCGGCGATCGCGTCGCCCTTGACGAACTTGCTGGCGCCATCCATGGCCCCGTAAAAACCGGTTTCCTTTTCCAGCGTCTTGCGGCGCCGTTTGGCTTCCTCCTGGTCGATGAATCCCATGTTCAAGTCGGCGTCTATGCTCATCTGCTGGCCGGGCATGCTGTCCAGCGTGAAGCGCGCCGCCACTTCCGAGACGCGTTGCGCGCCATTCGTGACCACCACGTACTGGACGACGACCAGGATCAGGAAAACAATCATGCCGATCACGTAGTTGCCGCCGATGACGTACGAGCCGATCGAGGCGATCACGTTGCCGGCGTTGGCGTCCGTCAGGATCAGGCGCGTGGCGGCGACATTCAAGGCTAGCCGGAACAGCGTGGCGATCAGCAGCAGCGACGGGAAGGTCGAAAACTCCACCGGGCGCGTAATATAGAACGTCAGCAGCAAGATCAGCAGCGCGAAGCTGATATTGACCAGGATCAGAAAATCGAGCAGGCCCGAGGGAATGGAAATGAACAGCACCGCCAGGATGCCGACCACCAGCAGCACCATCACCATGTCCGAGTTGTTCGTCAGTATTTTACGCATCATCGGCCTGCCTTTCGGTTTGCGCGTTTCACCTCGCGCATGGCGTACACCCACACCATGATTTTCGCTACCTGGGGATACCACGCTTCCGGCACGTAGCCGTCGTTGTCGACTTCCTTGAACAAGGCGCGCGCCAGCGGCCTGTTCTGCACGATCGGGATCTGGCAGCGCACGGCCGTCTCGCGCATCTTCGCGGCCATCTCCCCTGCTCCCTTGGCGATGACTTGCGGCGCACCCGAAGTCCCATGCTGGTAGGAAAGCGCGATCGCATAGTGGGTGGGATTGGTAATGAGCACGTCCGCCTTGGGCACGTTGGCCATCGAGCGGCTGCGTTTGAGCACTTCCTTGCGCAGCTCGCGGATGCGGGCGCGGATGCGCGGGTCGCCGTCGCGGTTCTTGGACTCATCCCTGACATCGCGCTTGCTCATACGCATGTTCTTGGCGAACTCCCAGCGGGTAAACAACAAGTCCACCGCGCCGATGGCAAACAGGGCCAGCACCAGCTTGACCAGCATGCCGCCCGCCAGCGCAATGAGCACGCCCGCATACGTCTTCGGGTCCATTGACGTCAATGCGATCAGGTGGGGAATGGCGTCCTTGACCAGCGTGTACAGCAGCGACCCGAGCACGACCAGCTTGATCAGGCTTTTGCTCGTATCGAACACGGTGCGCACCGAAAAAATCCGTTTTAGGCCCGTCATCGGATTGATCCGGTTCAGGTCGGGCTTGAGGGGGTAAAAGCTGAAACCGAATCCCGTCTGCAGCAGCGTCACGGCCACCGCCGTGACCACGAGCGTCAGGAAAAACGGGCCCAGCACCGTCAGCATGCCGACCGCCAGGTGGCCCAGCCACGCCGCGCTGGCGTCCACGCCCATCTCCCGCACCGACACGCGCGCGAGGATTTGCTGTTGCATGCGCAGCAGTTTGCGCAGCACGTCCCAGCCGCTTGCATACAGCGTGGCGGCCAGCGCTGCCATGATCGCCATGGCCGTGAAGTCCTGACTTTTGGAGACAGATCCTTTTTTTCGCGCCTCCTCCAGCTTGTAGGGGGTCGCGTCCTCGGACAGGTCGGCGTCGCGTTCGGCCATCAGAGCACCTGTTCCCAGAAAGTGAAAATGGCGGCAAATACTTTGCTCATCGACGGCCCCAGCGTCATGATCGTCAGCGCGAACAGCGCGATCCCGGCCACCAGCTTGACCGGCACCAGCACAATGAACACATTCATCTGCGGCAGCACGCGCGAAATGATCGCCAGCCCCATTTCGACCAGCAGCAGGCATAGCATGACGGGAATGATCAGCGCCACGCCCAGCGAAAACATCAGGCCGAACTGGGCAAGAACGGCGGCGCCGTTCAGCGCCCCAAGGCCGGTCCCGGGCGGCGCCTGGCGCAATGAAAAGGCGATGCCGCGCAAAAACGCGTGGTGCGCATCCATGCTGAAAAACACGACCACAGCAACCATGTTGAGCATGGTGGAAAACAGCGGCGCGCCGGCGCGGGTGACGGGGTCGTACACGGCGCCGATGCCAAAGCCGCTCTGCACGTCCAGGATTTTTCCGGCCACGGCAAATGCGCCAAAGGCGGCCATGACGCCAAACGCAAGCGTGGCGCCCACGGCCAGTTCGCTCAATGCCGCCAGCATCACGGGCCCGATGCTCAGCGCCACCGGCGGGCGCGCAAGGTGCATGCCCGAGACCAGCATGGTGGACAGCATCAGGGTGAGCAGCACGCGTACCGTCACCAGGCCGTTCAAGCTGGTGAAAACGGGCGACATCATGAGCAAAACGCCGATGCGCAGCGCCACCAGAAAGACCGACAGCATCCAGGCCGGGTCGATGGTAATCGTCATGGGGCGCAATGGGCTAAAAATAGAGCGGGATGCTGGCGATCAGGTTGGCCGAATAGCCCACCAGGCGCTTGAGCATCCACGGCCCGCACACTACCAGCACCACCACGGCCGCGACAATCTTCGGGATGAACGTGAGCGACGCTTCCTGGATCTGGGTGACCACTTGCACCACGCTGACCAGCAGGCCCACCACCAGCGTGGCCGCCAGCAGCGGCGCGGCGATCAGCAGTGCGTTCCAGAGCAGGTCCGCGAGCAACTGCAGCGCCAAGTCCGCGCGCACGGCTAATGCGCCGTCAAGCGCTGCACAACCGCAGCGAGGTTTTCGCCGTCCGGCGTCTGGTGGGCGCGGACCAGGCGCAGGGCGAGCACCTTGAAGCGCTCCGGGTCGTCCGCGTCGCCGCTTTGCACCATTTCGGCGTAGCGCGCCGACAGGCAGGATGGATCGAGCCGCAGCGCCGTCTTGATCGACGCTGCGGCCAGCGCGTGCTGGCTGCGGCGGGCGGCGACGGCGGCCATCGCCCCATGGCTTTCGCCAAAGTTGCGGTCGAGCGCGAGGGCGGCGTCAAACGCCTGTTCGGCCCCGGCCACATCGTGCGTGAGCAAGCGGCACCAGCCAAGCGCGTGCCAGCTGCCGATGTGGCCCGGCATCAAGCGCACCGCGCGCTCCAGCTGCGGTATGGCGCCTGCCATGTCCCGCTCCAGCATGCTGGCCATGCCCAGGCCCGACCAACTGCGCCCTTCGCCCGGGTTGTGCGCCAGCGCTTCGGTAAAGCGTTCGCTGGCCCGCGCCGCATCGGCGCTCCCCAGCGCGAGCGTGGCACTGGCCACCAGCGCTTCCAGCGGCCGCGCGTCGCCGGCAAGGGCGCGCTCTGCCAGCAGGGCCCCTTGCGCGAACCGTCCCGCGTCGACGCATAGAAGGCTCGCGGCGGCGCAATAATTGGCGTCGTCGAGATAACGATCCGCGTACGACTCGATGAGCGCAGCACCTTCGTCGTACTGCCCAAGTTGGTGCATGGCGCGCACCAGCAGGGTCGCTCCCTGGGGTGGCAGCGCCGGATCATCGCAATAAGCACGGAGCGTGGCCAGGGCCGTTGCATGCTCCCCGGCGCTGAACTGGCACAGGGCCAAGCTGTAGACGACATTGACGTTGACGTTGGGGTTTGAGGCCAGCAAACATGCGAACAAGGGTTCAGCCTCACGCCAGCGGCCTTGTGCGACCAGAACATGGCCGCGGCGGTACTGCAGCAACGGGTCGGCGGGGTGGGCGGCGCGCGCATGATCGGCGTGGCGCGCCGCGCGCGGCAAGTCATCGGTTGCCACGTTCAGCTCGATTGCGATGGCCAGCAGTTCCGGGTTGGCGGGGTCGCTGGCGAGGTAAGCCTCGGTGCGCTCCAGCCGGGAAACAAGGTCCTGCTGTAGGGACGACGTGTGCATGTTAAACGCTCCGCAATCAGTGGCTGGTATTGCCGGTGTAGGCCGACAGCAGGATGTGCCGGCCATCCTCGCTTTCGTGCGCTTTGGTGCTGTCGGCGGCAGCGGCGCCCTGGCCCGCAGCCAGACGCGCCATCTCGTCGAGGATGCGGCGCATGTCGACGTTGAGCGGCAGGATTGCCGTATTGCGCGCAATGCCCAGTTCCAGATGCGCGCGCGCCTCGGCGATCCGGTCGCCGATCAGGTGGCACAGGCCAGCGCCGAAGTAACGCAGCGGTTCGCCCTCTGGCAACTCGGCCAAAGGCGCAAGCACGCTGGCGGCGCGGTCGGTGTCGGCGGCAGCCAGCCACAGCAGGCCCAGTTGGAGCCGCGCTACCGAAAGCGTGGGATCAAGCGCCAGCGCGCTCGCCATCAGCTCGACGGCGCGCTCGTACATGCGGATCTGCGCATACTCGGCGCCAAGCAGGTAATGCGCCTTTGCCGTGGCGTCATCCCGGGCCACGGCCTGCTTCAGGCAAGCGATGGCAGAAGCCGAGTCGCCTCCCTGGCTGGCATTGACCGCCAGTTGGAACAATTCGTCCTGGTCAAGCGTGGCAAGGTCGGCAGTGCGCGGCATGCTCAGTCTCCCATTTTCTTGTGGCTTTGAGGAAAGTAGTGCTTGCCGAAGGTTAGCAGTACAGTTCCAGCCGACAATTGAGCTAGAACAAACCACGCAGCTTGTGCAAGGCTTCTCCGTGCAGCTGGGAAATGCGGCTGCGCGTGAGCGACAGGTTTGATGCCACCTCATCGAACGACAGGTGCTGCAGGTAGTGCAACTGCATCACGCGCCGGTGACTGGGAGCGAGCGAGCCGAGCGCCGTGGTGACCCGGTCCCTGAGCTGCTTCAATTCGAGCGCCGTGTAGGTATTGTCGGGATAGGCGCCCTCTTCTTCCACATACATGGATGATTCTTCAAGCGCGAAGCCGACCGCCAGGCCGAACGCGGTGTCCGCCAACCGTGCGAATACAGCCTCCGGACCCGCCAGGGCATCGGCGCCGACGTCGAGCGCGGCGGCGCGCTCCCCGTTGACGCGCTTGCGCGCCGCAATCTGGCGCGACACTTCGCTGGCCGACTCCAGACCGGTCAGCACCGCGCCGGTGATCCTGCTGGCGGCAAAAGTCTCGAACAGCACGCCCTGGCACGGGTCGAAGCGATCGACCGCCTCAAGCAGCCCGACGCTGGCGTATTGCAGGTAGTCGGCAAACTCCGTCGCGTCGGTCGCGCGCTGCGCATTGCCGGCGTTCGGGCGCCGCGCGTAGACCCGGGCCGCCATCACGCGCGTATAGCCAAGATACGCTTCGACGAGCTGCTCGCGCACGCGCAAATCGCCGCTGCGCTGAAACGCGGCCCACAATGGCCGCGTGAGGGCGGCATCGGGGCGCACGGAGCGGCGCGGCGTCGAGACGGTATGGCTGGCCATGGGTCAGGCAAAGGTGCCGAGCAAGGCGCGCACGACGAGGCTCCAGCCGTCGATCAGCACGAACATCAATATCTTGAGCGGCAGCGAAATGGATGCTGGCGGCACCATCATCATCCCCAGCGCCATCAGCGCGCTCGACACAATGAGATCGACCAGCAGGAACGGCAGGAAGATCACGAAGCCGATCTGAAACGCGGCGCGCAATTCCGAGAGCATAAAAGCGGGAACGAGCTGCACCATCGAGATGTCATCCATCGTGGACGGCTGCTCGGCCTTGGCCAGCTCCACCATCAATGCCAGGTCCTGCTCGCGCGTCTGGCGCACCATGAACTCGCGCAGCGGGGTAAGCGCCTTGCCGGCCGCAGCCTGCGGCGCCAGCTGTCCGGCCAGGTAGGGCTGCAAGCCTTCCGTGTTGATTTGGTTGAGCGTGGGCGCCATCGTAAAAAAGGTGAGGAACAGCGCCAGGCTGACAATGACGGTGTTGGGCGGCGTATCCTGCATGCCCAGCGCATGGCGCAGCATTGAGAGCACGATCACGATGCGCACGAAGGCAGTCATTGACATCAGGATGGCCGGCGCGAGGCTCAGAACCGTCAACCCGAGCATGATCTTGATGGCCGACGACATGTCGCCGCCCTTGGCCGCGCCGCCCATGGTGATCTGCAGCCCCGGCAGGCTGACCGCGCCGTCCAGCGCAGGCGCCGGGGTTGCGCTTGCACCCAGCGCCGGAGCGGCGAGCATAACGGCGCCGGCTACTGTTCCCAGCAGGAGCAGCAGCGACCAGGAGCCGCGCGACCGGCTCACTGCGTTTCCCCGGCTGGCGCGCTGGCGATGCAGGTCACGCCGTGCTCTCCTTGGGCCAGCAGATAGTGGGTGTTGTTAAACAAAACCACCGACACCACTGCGCGCGGACCCAGGCGCTGGCTTTCCAGCACCGTCAGCAATGGCGTGCGCCCGCCCTGCGGCTGGCCCAGGCGCAGGCGCAGGCGCTTCCTGACCACCAGCACGGCCGCGATTGCAATGAGCGACACGACCAGCACGCCCACGCCCGACGAGCCCAGCGACGGTTCGCCCGCGGCGCTGTCGCGCTTGAACGGGATCGCATTCTGGACGGCGTGCGTGCCCGGCTTCATGGCTGTATCGCCGCCGCCACTTCCGTCACGCGCACGCCGAATTTGTCATCGATAACTACCAGCTGTCCGCGCGCGACGACGATGCCGTTGACGATAATGTCGATCGGCTGGTCGACGCTCCGATCGATTTTGAGGATGTCGGATGCCTTCAAGCTCATCAGATGGCCGATAGTGGTGTGCGCCTGACCGACAACGACCGACACGTCGACGGCAATGCTGTCGAGCAGCTCATTGCCGGAACTGAGCAGTGTAGGGCCGCTTGTGGCGCGCGCGGCCAAGTCCGGCAACTCAACGTTCTGGGTGGCGCCGACAGCGCAGTTGTTCGTTGAACTAGGCATGGGAGGCTTCGCAAAGGTTGGATGATTGAACGAGTTCGGCAGCAAAACTGTCGCCGCATCGACCGAGGTAGGCGACCAGCAGCGCCTGCCCGCCGGGCGTGCACAGCGTCGCCGGCGTATCGCTGCTGGTCGACAGCGCGATCACGTCGCCTTCCGACAACGACAGCAGGCTGCCCAAACCCACGCGGGCCGCGCCGACGGTCAATTGCAGGGCCACCGGCACCTGGCTCACGCAAGCGGCGTAGTCGACCGCTGCCAGGGGCGTCAGCGCGGCTGGCGCTGGCTGCAGCGTCTGCACCGCGGCGTCATCGAGCAGAATCCGGCACTGCTGGCATCCCACGGTGATCGAGGCCAGCACTGCGCCCGTGCCACGCCGCCGGATCGAGGCGGGAAATTCGCCCCCGGCGCTGTGTTCAGCGCCATGAGGGCAGCTCAGCGCGGCGCCGGCGAGCGCATCGAGCAGAGCGTCGCGTGCGGCGCACGCCGCTGCCGGGCCCAGGCTTGCCGGCGCGGGCGGGACCGAAACAACGGGTGCGTCGCCGAACATGATGGCTTCTAAACCGGAGGCCAGATCGGCGCCAAAGGCGAACCAGCACTGCCGTTCGCCCACCCGCACTGCGCGACCCCAGGACTGTGCCTGCGCTCCCGGCGCTGCGGCCTTGGCGTCGGGCGCCGCTTCCCAGGCACGCGCCACGCTGACCGACACCGCTCCTGCGTCGATACCCCACTCGTCTGACCATGACGAGGTCGCGCGCGCCAGCGCGTCCCGCACTGCGTTCAAGGCACCATCACTGACCAGGCGGTAGGGAACGGCATGCATCAGCGGTTGCCTTTCATCTCGAACAATTGCTGGATCATGTCGTTGGCGGTGCTGATCACGTGTGACGACGCCTGATAGCCGCGCTGCATCAGGATCAGGTTGCCAAATTCCTCGGCAAGGTCCACGTTGGAGCCTTCGCGCCGCCCCGGCGTCAGTTTGCCCAGGCCGCCGGTGCCGGCGTAGCCGTAATTGACGGTGGCGCCTTCGGCCAGACGAAACGCACTGCCGCCTGCCTCCGCCAGCGACGCCTCGGTCACGAAATCGGCCAGCGCCAGGCGCGCGCCGGTTGCGCTCTGCCCGTTCGAATACTGGACCGTCAGCACGCCGTCGGCGCCAATACTCTGGTCGGTCTTCACGCCGGCGGCATAGCCATCCCCCGACAGCGCCCGGATCGGTACCGCGCTGCTGGGCAGGTTGACCAGCGCAGAAAAGTCGAGCTTCACATCCGACGCGGCCATCCCGGCCGGCGCATAGGAAAACGTCAAAGCATCCTCACCCGCCACCGGCGCGCCGGCCGCGAAGCGAATAAGCCCGGTGGCCACCGTGGCATTGGCAGCATCCTTGACGGTGATGTTGTAGGCTCCCGCGCCATCGTTGTGAAAACTGAGCGTGACCGGGTGATCGGCGCCGTTCGCGTCCAGTATCGTGATGCCCGCCACGCTTGTGTCGATGGGTGGGGTGGCGACGGTGGTAGACAATTCGCCTGCGAATTTGACGACGGCGGTCGCCTTGGCCGGGTTGCGCGCCATGCCCGCGAGCGTGATGTCAGACAAGCGACCGCCGGCGTCCATCCCCTGCACATGGTCGCCCGCCGCATTGACCAGGATACCCTGGTCGTTGAAACCGAAGTCGCCCGAGCGGGTGTACAGCAGCGCCTCGCCGCGTTTGACGGCGAAAAAGCCGTTGCCGTCGATTGCCAGGTCGAGCGGATTGCCAGTCCCCTGCGAGAGACCCGCGCGGAAGTTGACCTGGGAGCCCAGCGACGCCAGGCCAGAACCCGTCTGCGCCGGATTGCCCGAACGGTCGAACTGGGGCGAGCTGCCCGCGTTTTGATCAAACACATTCGCAAACTGCAGTTGCGAACTTTTGAAACCCGGGGTATTCACGTTGGCCAGGTTGTTGCCGACCACGCGCAAACCCTTCGCATGATTCAACAGACCACTGGTGCCGATATGGATGACGTCAAACATGGCGACTCCTTAGCGTATGTTGAGAATTTGCGCGAGGGTGACCTCGACCGGCGCACCGCTGCCCGTGCTAATGGAGAGCATCGGCTGGCCCGACGCCAGGGAGAGCGCGGAGACGCGCCCGGAAATGAGCTTGCCGCCGTAGGAAGCGTCAACTGTCCTTCCGAGCAGCCCGATCGACTGGGTCGACGATTGCGCCGAGAGCATGGCATCGATCTTCGTGTTCAGCTGGCGGCTCTGCTCGAGCGTGGCGAACTGGGCGATCTGGGCGACAAACTCCTGGTTGTCGACCGGTTTGAGCGGATCCTGGTTGTTCAGTTGCGAGGTCAGGATCTTGAGGAAATCCTGGATGCCGATATTGCCCGATTGGCCGGCGGTGGCGCTGCCGACGGCGGCAGTCATGCTGATGGTCATTGGGATTTTCCTTTGCGGTCAATACTGCGGGATTGGGAATGCGGCGTCGGCACATCGCGCACCTCGCCTGGGGTGTCATGCTGGCGCTCTTGCTGTCGCGCGCCACCGGGTGCCAACACCGCGTGCCCGTTGATGGTCAGCGCAGCCATTTTCTGGCCGGCGGCGTCCATCTCGGTAGACAGGGCCCGGGCGACGCGCTGCGCCTGCGCGGTGCCCAGCGTTGCATCGCGGATGAAGGCATGCACTCCGTCCTGCCTGAAATACAGGTTCATGATGTGTTGCTCGAACACGGGCCGCTCGCCAAAGTGGGCGGCGTCGGGCGCGCAGCTTGCCTGTTCGCCCGCCAGTTCACCGCTTTCGGCGGACAGTGCGCCCGCTGGAAATTGCGGCTGGCCGGCCCCGATGCCAGTTAACGCAAGTGGCGCCGGCGCCACCGGCCTGCAGTAATCGGCGCACGGACCCGCTGCGCTGCGCTGACCAGTGGCTGCGGGCGTGGATGGCGCCAGCAGCATCGTCGGACGCAGCGCCGGCGGCACATCGCGCAACGGCGGCGCGTGCGGCAGCGGTATTGGGGCGCCGGTGCGGCCTGTGACATGGTGGCGCGCCTCGCCGCCAGCCGGGGCGGTCTTGGCCCCCTCGTTCGTATTCTCTGCAGCCCGGCCGGCGGCGCTACCGGGAGCGGCATCGGCAACGCCGGCCGGGCTTTCCCCTGCCTTGGCGACGCGTCCATGCTGGGCATCTGCGCCGGCTGAGAACATCGAGCGCTCCAGTTCCAGCATCCACCGCCCTTGGCGCGCTTCGGCGCCGCTGCGGTTCAGCCGCGCCCCATGCGGCGTGGCCGCCGTGCCGACACTGTCTGCATTAATGGCCATGGCTTGCCGCTCCGGTATGTAGGGTGTTCCATTGGTCGTCCGCCAGCTTGAAGTCCGCGCTCATGCGCATCCGGTGAAACCGGTCTTCCATGGCGTCGCGGTGCTGCTCGGCCGCGTCCAGCGAGCGCCGCGCCGTCACCACCGTAGCGATGACGTCATCGCGCGCGGCGGCAAGCGCCGTCATCCGTGCTCCATGTTCGCGCAACTGGCGGACAAGGTCGCCCAGGTGGCGCGCGTGCATGGCAAATCGCTGCACCGGTTGCGCGCTGGTCTCCTGCGTGACAGCTTTCCACAGGCTGTCCGCCGCTGCGTACTGGCTTTGAAGCGCGGCGCCCTCGGCGGCCAACGAATGCAATTGCGCGTTGTGCTCGGCGAGGATGCGCAACAAGTCGTCCAGCTTCCAGCGGCGCGTCAGTAACAAAGGTTCGAGCGCATAGCGAAAGCGGGCCTGCTTCATGGCGCACCCTCCGCGTGAGCGGCGCGCAGGCTGGCCATGGCGCTCTCGCGCGTGCTCGACTCCTGCACCGGCTGACGCAAAATAGCGCGCACCGCCGGCGTGAGCGCCAGCGCCCGGTCGACTGCCGCGTTGCTGCCCGCCTTGTAGGCGCCCATGTCGACCATTTGGCGGTTGCGCTCATAAGTCGACAGCAGTTCGACCGTGGCCGTCATCAAGGCCTGGTCGGCGTCGCTCACCAATTCGCAGGCCAGGCGGCTGGTGCTCTGCAGGATGTCGATCGCCGGGAAATGGGCTTCATGGGCCAGGTCGCGCGACAGCATGATGTGACCGTCGAGGGTGGCGCGCACGATGTCGGAAACCGGTTCATTGAAGTCGTCCCCTTCCACCAGTACCGTGTACAGGGCGGTGATCGAGCCGCCCGAAGCCGTCGTTCCACAGCGCTCGCACAGCGCTGGAATGTCGGCGAACACGGATGGCGTGTAGCCACGCGCGGTGGGCGGCTCGCCGGCGGCCAGGCCGATCTCCCGGCGCGCCATCGCAAAACGCGTAATCGAGTCCATCATCAACAGTACTTGCAGGCCCCGGTCGCGGAACGATTCGGCAATCGCCGTGGCCGCGTGCGCCGCCCGCGTGCGCGCCAGCGCCGGCTGGTCGGATGTGGCCACCACGACCACGCTGCGCTTCAAGCCTTCCTTGCCGAGGTGTTTTTCGACGAATTCGCGCACTTCGCGCCCGCGCTCTCCAATCAGGGCGATCACATTGATATCGGCTTTCACGTCGCGCGCGAGCATGCCCAGCAGCGTGCTCTTGCCCACGCCGCTGCCCGCAAAAATACCCATGCGCTGGCCGCGCCCGAGCGGAAGCAGCGTGTCAATGGCGCGCACGCCGGTTTCCAAGAGATCGGTGATGCGCGGGCGCGTCAAGGGATTGATCGGATCGGCCACCAGCGGGTGCACCACTGTCGGCGCTGGGGCGGGCAAGCCGTCGAGCGGGATGCCAAAGGCATCGATGACCCGTCCCAGCAAGGCCGCTCCGACACCGATGCCGGCCTGGCGACCGGTGGCAACGATTTCGTTACCCACGGCGATGCCGCGCAGATGACTGTAAGGCATGAGCACGATGCGGCCCGGCTTCATGCCGACCGCTTCCGCCGCCAGCGTTGCGCCGCCGTCAACGGCGACTTCGCACACCTCGCCTATCGTGACGTCCGGTCCAATTGCCTCGATGCACTGGCCGGCGATCCCGGCCACCCGGCCCAGACGGCGCACGAGGGGTGCGTTGCGCGCGGCAGCAAGATAGACGTCCATCATGCGGCATCCTTGGACGAAGCGCGCAGTGCGCGCGCCGCCTTCAAGGCGGCGGCCAGCAGCGCGAGCTGGGTCTCGAAGCGCGCGTCGAGCGTGCCGCCCGCGCTCTCGACAATGCACCCGCCAAGAGAGACCAGCGGGTCGGGCGCATAGCGCAGGCCTTCGCCTGGCAGCGCGCCTTCGTTGAGAAGCGCCGCGTCGTCCGGATGCAGACGTACCGTCAACTGGTCGCGGGAACGGTTGGCGGCAATCGCGGCGCTCACGGCGGCGGCGATGGTCGCGCGCGCGACGCCCTGTTCACCGATGATGCGGCACACGGCCGCAAATGCGATATCGACCATGGCCAGTTCGGCTCTGGCGATGGCCGCGCTGCGCGCTTCTTCAATCTGGCTGGCCAAGCCCCTGCACCGCTCGACCTGGGCCGCATATTCCGCGCGCCCCGCCTGCTCGCCCATGCCGGCGCCAGCGGCGTAGCCGCGCCGCTCGGCCTCGGCCTGGACTGCGGCCAGCGCGAGCGCGGCCTTGTCCGATGCCTGGCGCAGCGCTGCGATTTGCTTGTCACGCTGTTGCAGAGCGATGGTGTGCTCGGCGGCGGCTCGCGCGAGTTGGGTATCGTAATCGTGACTGGTGGCTGCCGGCTGGGCTACAGCAGCCACCGACGAGGCGAGATAGACGCCCGGCGTTCCGGTGCGCGGCATCGGGGCTGCAGCAACTGCGGCGGCCACGGGGGCGACGGCAGCGCCTGACGCCGTGTCCGACGAAGCAGCTGCAGGCGCGCAGGCGCGACCAATGCGACGCGCAAAGGGCGACAGCGGCGCGTGACGGATTATCGGGTCCATGGCAGCCACCTCCTCAATGACAGCGCCAAGCGCGCGATGCGCGCTGTGGACGCGTCGCGCGGCGCGCTGCGGCGCTCCCCCAATCTGGCGTTCAATGCGTTGACCAGAAACTGTTCGCACGCAGGTGCGCGGCTGACGCCGGAATCGATCGTCATTTGCACCTGTCTGCTGCGCGGTGTGGGCAACATGGCGAGCATTGCCTCGGTCCAGGGCCAGGGTTCAATGGCCACAAGCTGCGCGATCAAGGCGGGCGGCTCGGTTGAAACTGCCGCAAACACCTGCGCGGCGGTTGCGCCGCGCAGCCGAGCGCGCGAGTCGGGAATGCTGGCGGCATGCTGATGCTCATGCGCGGGTGAGGCTTTCTCCGAATCCGTCGCTTCGACAACCGCATCGGACGCCTGATCGATTGGTGTGCCGACTGCCATATTGGCCGCCTTGTCAAAGCCTAAGGCGCTCAGTTCGGCCAGAAAGCCACGCAAGATGCGTCGGTCGCCAGGCGCCAGTTCGGTCAGGATCGTCTCCTGATCAGCCCTGGCCAGTGCGTACAGGGCGGCAGCGGCCTGGCGGTGGCCGCTCATTTCGGCACGCCCGTGACGGCATCGTCGACGCCCTGTGCGCTAACCCAGCGGCGCACGTCCTGCAGCACTTTTTCGCGCTGCTCGACGCTCAGCAGGACCGGCGCCGGCGCGCGGCGGCGCAGCAGCGCGTGCACCAGGACGGCCAGCGCGATCAGCGTGACCAGCGCCGCCAGGATCCAGACCACCACTTCCGCCGAGGCGCGGTCCGCCACGCTGCGCGTACCTGCCGACGCAATGCTCACCGCTGCCGCCGGCACCGTGGCTGGTGCGGCGTTTGGCAGATCCGGCGTTGGCAGCGCGGGCGAGGCGATGGCGCTGACCAGCCGGTCCATCGAGTTGACGACAATGGCGTCACCGCGCTGCGCATTGAAGCCGAGCGCCAGGCCGACCACTTCGCGCAGCTTGGCCAGTTGCGCGTCGGTGAGCGCCTGCTTGACCACCACCGATACCGTCATGCGGCGCACCGTGCCGGCAGCGACCGAGGTCTGTTCCACGCGGCGCCCGACCTGATAGTCCGATTCGCTGGTCGTGACGGTGGCACTGGCCTGCTTGCCGGCTGGCGCCGCATCCTCGCGCATCGACTGCCGCTCGCGCACCGTGACGCCCGTTGGCGCGCCCTCGGGCGCCTTGCCCTTGGCGGGAATGACTTCCTCGGTCGTCAGTCTGGCGCGGTCCAGGTTCAAGACGATGTCGACACTGGCAATGGCCTGTCCGGGACCGAAGGTGCGATCCAGCACCGCCGTGACCTTCTTGACCATGTATTCCTCGGTGCTGCGCTTGGCGTCGAGCTGGGCCGAGCCAGCACTGCTCGCATCGACGCTGCCCGCGCCACTTTCCTCGTCGCCCTGCACGCGCGTCAACGCCACGCCATGTTGGTCAAGCACGGTCACGTCGCCGCTGGCGATGTCGGTGACCGATGCCGCAACCAGGCGCTGGATGCCGGCCACCTGCGCTTCGCTCATCGCCTGGCCATTTTTCATTGTCAGCGTAACCGATGCCTTGGGCTTGGTGACCGATTTTTTGAACAGACCGTTTTCCGGGATGGCCAGGTGCACGCGGGCGTTTTGCACGCCGTCGATTGCCAGGATGGTGCGCGTCAGTTCGCCCTGGATCGCGCGCAGGTAGTTCACTTTCTGGACGAATTCGGTCATGCCGAAGTCGGCGTTGTTGAACACTTCAAATCCTACCGCCCCGTGCAGCGGCACCTCTTTGCCCATCAGCGCCAGGCGCGTCTTGTAGACCATCTCGCGCGGGACCAAGATGGCGGTCCCGTTTTCGCCAAGGCTGTACGGCACCTTCATTTTGTCCAGTTCGGCCGTCATGGCGCCAGCGTCGCGTGGGGCGAGGTCGGCAAACAGTATCTGGTGCTCGGGATGGTAGGCCCACACACCGAGCGCGATCATTACTGAAACGATCGCCACGCTGCCGGCGACCAGACCGGTGCGCGCGCCACGCCCAAGTCCGGTCCACATGTCGATAAAGTGCGCCATGGCGGGCCTCTAGACCTGAGTCCGCATGATTTCCTGGTACGCCTCGAGCATCCGGGTGCGCACCTGGGCGAGCAGCTGGAACGACAGCTTGGCTTCTTCCATGCGGATCATCAGATCGTGCAGATTGCCCGCCTCACCGCTGGCCAGTTTTTGCACGCCATCCTGCGCCGCGATTAACGTGTCGTTGACCTGCCCTACTTCGTGGGCGAACCACTGCGCAAACCCGCCGGCGGGCGGTTGGACAGGCGATGCGGCAAGCAGCGGCTCGTCGATTGCATTGATGGGGGCGATGGCGCCGATGCCTTCGATACTCATTATTTTCCTCCGATTTCGAGTGCGCGCGCGGCCATGGCCTTGGCTGCCCCCAGCGCGGCGACATTCGCTTCATAGGCACGCAAGGCGCTGTTCAGGTTCATCATTTCGGCCGTGTGGTCCACACCTGGGTAAGCCACGAAGCCCTTGGCATCGGCATACGGATGGCCTGGTTCGTAGACCATGCGTGGCGCGACGTCCTGCGGCTCGACGGACGCGACGCGCACTCCGCCGCCCGAGAATCTTAATTGGCCGTACTGCTGGCCGAACTGCTGCGCAAACGACAGCGTGACGCTCTGCGCGAGCAGTTGCAGCGGACGGTAGACAGCACCCGGAGTTGCGCCGGCGCTGTGCATATTGGCGATGTTGAGGGCGGCGATGTCCAGCCTTGTCTTTTCGACCGCCATGCCGCTGGCACTGATGCGAAAAGAACCGAGATATTCCATCACCGCTTCCCTTCGTTGATGGCCATCCCGATTAGCTCGAACTGCTTATTAAGGGCCTTGAGCAGCGCTTGCTGGTGCAGCACTGTTTCCGACAGTTCCGTCATCTCGCGGTCCAGCTGTACCGGTTCTGCCGCGTCGGCCAGTTCCAGCACGGGACGCAGCGTCGACAGGTCAGTTAGCGAGGGCGCCGCACCGCGCGGCAAGTCGGCCGTCATCTGCACCATGCGCGACTCGAAACTGACGCTGGCACGCCGGTAGCCGGGCGTGTTGGCGTTGGCGATATTGTGGGCGATAGCCTGCTGGCGCATGCCCGCCGCGTCCAGGGCGAGACTCAGCAAGGCGGTCATGTTGTCGATGGCGGAAATCACGTTTGCCTCCGGTTTATTGGACAATGAGTTCGGCATGCAGAGCGCCAGCAGCTTTCACGGCGCGCAGGATGGAAATGATGTCGCGCGTGTTGGTTTTGAGCCTGGACAGCGACTGCACCAGGTCGCCCACGGTATTATTGGCTGTTACATAGCCGGCGCCGCCCGTTTCCTCGACTGTCACGCGGCTGTTCGACACGGCCAGCGACTGTACGCCTGGCCCGCCCTGGCCGATCACCCAAGGCTGGGAGACCGTGTTGTCGGTCAGGATAGAGACCTTCAGCTCGCCCTGCGAGACCACCACTTTGGAGATGCGCACGTCGCCGCCCGAGACGATGGTGCCGGTGCGCTCGTTGATGACGACCTTGGCGCGCCGGTCCGGCTCGACCATGACGTTTTCGATATCGGCCAAAAAGTCCGTCAAGTGTTCGCGCCGGCCCGCGGGAATCTGGATGTCGACGCCGGAGCCGTCGCGCGCTACGGCAGCTTGTCCGCCAAGCTTTCCGTTGATCGCCGCAGCGACGCGGCTGGCCGTTGTGTAGTCAGGTTCGGCGAGCACGAACGTCACGCTGCTGCGCTCATCGGCAGCGCTGGAGGCAACGCCAACTTCCACTATCGCGCCGCCCGGAATCGACGCGACGGTAGGATGGTTCTTCTGCGTGACGTTGCCATTCATATCGTACTTGTAGCCGCCGACCGAGAGCGCACCCTGTGACAGTGCATAGATTTTCCCGTCTGGGCCCTTTAGGGGTGCCAACATCAGCGCCCCACCCACCAGACTGCGTGCGTCACCGATCGAGGTGACGGTGACGTCGATGGCGTCGCCTGGACGGGCGAACGGCGCCAGCGTTGCCGTCACCATCACGGCGGCGACATTACGGCTCTGCACGTCGTCGGCAGCGATGGTCAGGTCGAAGCGCGACAGCATGTTGGCGATGCTCTGGCGCGCCGTCTTGTTGCGCGACGAGTCGCCGGTGCCGGCCAGGCCTGTCACCAGGCCGTAGCCGTTCAGGGCGTTGTCGCGCCAGCCGGACATCTTGCCAATATCCTTGATGCGGATCGGTTCTGCAGCGGCGCTGCCGGCCAGGCACAGCGCCAGGGCCAATCCGCCCGCCGTGGCATACCAGGCTCGCATCGTCACACTCCAAACAAAGTTAGAAAGCGCTGCCACCACGCGGGGCGCTGTTTGTCGGCCAAGTCGCCTTGGCCCGTATACCGGATGCGCGCATTGGCGATGCGGGTCGAGAGCACGACGTTGGTGTCCGAGACGTCCTGCGGGCGCACGCGACCCTCGATGACGATTTCCTGGCGTTCGTTGTTAATGCTGACGAGCTGCTGCCCCAGGATGGTCAGGTCGCCGTTGGGTGCCACAGCGTGGACATACACGGTAATTTGCGCCAGCACCTTGCCTTCGCGCTGCGTGCGCCCACGCCCGTCGGTGCGGCTGTCAGCGCCGATGCCGGCGCTGTAGCCCTTGCCGGTTCCCTGGACGTCTAAATTGACGCTGGCGTCACGGCCCGCGCTGGTGTTTGCCGTGCTGCTCGCGCTTGCGCTTTCGTAGACCAGCACTGTAATTAAGTCTCCCACGCGGCGCATGCGCAGGTCCGACGTCAGGGCCTGGTAGGCGCCGGCCTTGTACAGGCTTTCGGCGGCGAACGCCGGCCAAGCGCTGATCGAGGAAAGCAGCAGCAGCGTCGCGCCTGGGAAGCGAATGTTCACTGGTTGGTCCTATTCGATGACGACGGCGCCGGACTGGCTCACCCGTCCAGTGACAAGGTCGCGCGCGCCGACGGGGCGCACGCTTAGCATCTGGCCGGGAAGCGCGTCGTTCATAGCGACGCCCGCCATGTCGATGCCGATCTGGCCAGCGCGCATTTGCAGCTTCACGGAGTCGCCGCGCAGCACGCTGCCGCCGGCGAGCATCGAAGCCGGGGTCAGTGGCTGTCCGGCGCGAATCCCGCGCGCGGCGCGAAACGGCAGCAATGGCTGGTCGGCCGATACCACGGGGCCGCTCGCCCCGTCGGTTTCGCCCAGCATGAAATCTTGGGCGCTGGCGGTCGCACCAGGTGCAATTGCGTGTCGCGCGACGTACGACTGGCGGCGCAGCGTCACGACCAACTGGACCGCGACTGTGCGATACAGCTCGCCCTCTACAAACAGATCGACCCACACCGACGTGCTGCCAGCATCTCCAACTGGCGCCGGCACGGGGCGCGCCTTGACCGTGACTACGCCGACCGGCACCTCATAGTCGGTCAGCGGGGCCGCGAGCGCGACGTCCAGTGTGGCACCGGCTGTGCCGTACTGCGCTCTGGCGGCAGCCAGCGCCGCTTGCGATATATCCTGCGCCGCCACCGTTTGTGCCTGCGTGCGGACCGCGACGGACGCGGCACCTTGCCACTTGAGCGAAGCGGCAGTGGTGCTGTGGCGACGGATGGCTTGCTCGATCTGCACCCGCGTCAGGCGCTCCATCTGGCCGACGAGCGGCGCGCGTCCAAGTGGAATTGCGCCCAAGGCCTGCGCCTGGG
Organism: Massilia sp. TSP1-1-2; assembly: GCF_049896185.1. NCBI lineage: Bacteria > Pseudomonadati > Pseudomonadota > Betaproteobacteria > Burkholderiales > Oxalobacteraceae > Massilia > Massilia sp. TSP1-1-2. The sequence goes on along the minus strand of NZ_JAFCTU010000015.1, from coordinate 3,999 downwards.
CGCTTGCCGCATGCACCTGTGCCACGTCCGAGAGCGTGATCCGCCGGTGAGTGACCAATGCATCCTGCCGCAGTTCGAGTACGGGGTCGGCATCGGCGACCGGCTGGGCCGATGCCTGCAGGGGCAACGCTGCGAAGGCAGCCAGCAAGGTCGCAGTATTAAGTGGCATGGCAATCCTCTTATTTGCGCAGGTTGTTGCTCATGGCGAGCATCTCGTCGGACGCCTGGATTACCTTGACGCTCGACTCGTACGCGCGCTGCGCCACCATCAGGTCGACCATCTCCTCGACCAGATTGACGTTGGAACCTTCGATGAAACCTTGTGCGATGGTGCCGAGGCCATCCCCACCCGCCGGGCCGGAAATCGGCTCGCCGGATCGTTCCGAGGGCCGGTACAAATTGCCGCCAAGCGCTTCCAGTGCGCTGGTGTCCGCAAAGCGCACCAGCTCGATGCGGCCGGCTTCGAACGGCTCGTCGCTCGCTCCAGTGCGCACCATCACGCGCCCATCCGGCTCGATCGTGATGCCGCGCGCGTCGTTCCCGATGTGGATCGATGGCTTGAGCGCCTGGCCCGTGGCGGTGGCGAGCAGCCCATCCTTGTCAATGGTGAGCGTGCCGCCGCGGGTATAGGCAGCCGTGCCGTCCAATGCTACGACCTCAAAAAAGCCTTCGCCGCGCACTGCGACGTCCATTGGCGCATCGGTCTTTTTCAATTCACCCGCGATGAAGGATTTGAGGATCGAGGAGATGCCCACGCCGCTGCCTTGCCACAGGCGCCGGGCGCCCTCGGTCGCTCCTGCGGCGCCAGCCAGGTCGCGGTAGACCAGATCTTCAAAGCTGACACGCCCCTTCTTATAGCCCGGGGTGTTTACGTTGGCCAGGTTGTTGGAGATCGTGTCGACCTCTTTTTGCTGCATGTGCATGCCGGTGGCGGCGATGTAGAGCGAATCGTTCATGGTTTAGAAATCTCCCAGCTTGCGAATGGTTTTTTCCAGCGTCTCGTCGTAGCCTTGCACGACGCGCTGCAAGGCTTCGAAGTGGCGCACGGTTTCGGTAAGGCGCACCATTTCCTGGGGCGTGCTGACGTTGGAGGTTTCGAGAAAGCCGATCCGCAGGCTGGAAGGTGCTTTGGGTTCCTGGACACGCGCCGCGCCGGCTTCGTAGATGCCGTTACCGACCGGGACCAGCGCTTCCGGGTTGGCGAAGTGGACGAGCTTCAGGCGACCGGCGATGCGGCCGTCTTGGAAGACGTCGCCGTTGGGGGCGATCGTAAAGGGGGCGCCGGTCAGGCGAATTTCGCCCGTCGCGCCCATGATCGGGGCGTCCTGCAGCGTGACGAGCCTGCCCTGCACATCGGTGCGCAGGCTGCCGGCCTTGGTGTAGGCGACTCCGGTAGGGGTGGCAACTTCGAAGAAGGCGGCGCCTTCGATGGCGACGTCGTGACCGTTTCCGGTGTGGCGCAACGCGCCCGAGGACGGGTCGACCATGGTGACGACGGGGCCGGCGGCCGGGCGCACGGTTGAGCGGTCGGCGACGCCCTGCTCGAGCCGGGCTGCAAAGCCCGGCTCGAGCAGGGCTGCAAAGCCCGGCGAGACCGTGATCTGACGTTTAAAGCCTGGCGTCAGCACGTTGGCCGTGTTGTGGCTGATCGACTCCATGCGCGCCTCGTCGGCCTGCATGCCCGCCCTTGCGATTGCCATCACGTCCATTGTAACCCCCAGTTGATGTTCTGAACTAGGAGCAATCTTTACCCATGGAACGTTGGTCTTCCTTGCGTTCGATCAATTCGGCGGTGGTTGCAGATGCGAAATATGTTGAATCGCTAATGATCCTCGGCCTCGGCCCTTTGTCGGGGAAACTAGTGAATTTCATCCACCGTGGCGCGCGCGACGCCTTTGGTCACGATGGCGCACGCCACAGCGCATATCGAAATAGTCCTGCTGAAGCGAAACAACCTGGTACCGTAGCCTGGGCCGGCACCCCGTTGACATGCGACGCCTTGGCGGCAATAGTGCATGCACCAAGTCGGCGCCGCCTGCGGACGAACGACCAGTTGGCGCGCCGTTTCACCATTTAGGACAGTGCACCTTCCTGCCCCTCCGGAATGGACGCACGATTAATGCATTGTGCCGTTGCCACACCGAGCTTTTGCAACTCGGCCGCCAGTTCATCCGCGTGCTCCTGAACATAGCAACCGAATTTGATTTCTTCCCGCGCTACCGCGCAGCGCCAGAGGGCCGAAAAACCGGCGGCTTGCAGTTGAGGAAACATGTCGCTCACCTGAGTGACTTCCTTGACGGCCGGCTTGGCCGCCCAGCGGCCAGTGAGATAAAAACAAGGCGCAGTGCTGCGCACGGAACCGTCAAGGGCAAGCGGTCCCTCCTGCACCAGGATATACGATTGCTTGGCGCACCCCTGGCAGCGGTAATTGAGCCGATTGCCTTCCCTGCTGGTTTGTTCCCGGTACCCCGAACCGCATGCAGAACACTTCTCCATATCATCTCCTGAACAATTAAATTGGGAACCCGGCGCCACAGTCGGCGCCTTTGGACAGTTACAACGACATCTTCAAGCCTTGCCACACCGCCTTGACGTCTGTCATGATATTGAACCGGCCGCGCTGTAGCGGATCGTTCGCCAAATGTCGGTAGGACGGAGACCGGTTAATCAGGTGCGACAAGCCCAAGTCGGTGTTGCCTTCCGTCGGAAGGTGGGACGACTTCCTATACGGCGCGCCGACTGCGCGCCAGTCGACCAATCCCTGTTCTCGGAATGCCTCAAATTCGTGTCCCCGATGCCAGCCTTTAAAGTCGGGCGAAATATATTGAAGGTAATGCGTACCTTCATGGACGGCCGTGCCGGCGGCGCCCATGAGATCCATGCGTCCGTTGGTAAATGTGCTGGCGTCCGTCAAGCGACGTCGAAATGGCGCCGACAAGTCGGGCCAATGCGGGTATTGTTCCCCCGTTGCCAGCACCGTACGTCGGTGCCGGCCGCCGGCGACGCGAGCCGTCGCCACAGCGCGGACCTACTCGTCTGCAGTCTGTGTCGTCACCAGCCCCAACGGGTTTAGAAGGGTTTCCAAGTAGGCGTTATGGCTTTGGATATTGCATCCGAAATTGATTTCCGCGTGCGCCACCGCCTGGCGCCACAAGGCGGAAAAGCCGGCGGGCTGCACTTGAGGAAACTGCTTGCGCACTTCAAGCACCTGCGGCACTTCCGGCTTCCCTACCCAGCGCCCCGTGAGCCAGTACATAGGTTCCATATTCGGCTCACTGCCGCCGGGACCCAAACGCGACGTAACCAGGATCCACGATTTGTGGCCGCACACCTCGCAGCGGCAATCGCGCCGCGAGCCTACTCTGCCGATTACAGTCATGCCTTCGTGGCCGCACTCGGTACATGTTTTCATATCGCTCCCGCTATGGTTGTTGGATCGACGATGCGACGCGTGCGCCTCCTTTTGATGGGGTCGTTCGCCATATGGCCGTAGCCAGTGTTCGTCCTGAGGACATACATAAGGCCCCAGTCAGTCAGTCCTTGCCTGACTACCTTGCCGTCCACGATGGTCTCCTTGTAGTCGGCCCCGTAGTGCCGTTTGTCTATCTTGCCCTGGATGCGGTGCGCCTCGGCTTCATGCCCAAGGCGAAATTCCCTGACACCGGATTGCCATTGGATGTAATGCCACACTTCGTGCGTTACGACGCCCGCGACGCGTTTCGTATCCAACACGGAGCCACCACGGTAAATGTTCACTTCATTGGGCGTGGCAGGATCGAATGTGCCGAGGGTACCGGACTCCGCCCGGTGAGGTTTGCCATGCGCGTCAAGCCCCTTGGGGCGATAGGTGTGAAGAATGTTGAGCTTGACTTTCCCCGATGACCCCCTGTGTCAGACTACTTGTCGGGTGTGTTTTTTGAAAAAATTATGTCCTGATCTTGGTTGTTGTGGTGGAATTTAGGGTTCGTTCTTGTGCTTTATTTCTAACATCGTTTCCGG